>JAISSS010000131.1 GCA_031272965.1 Bacteroidales bacterium
TACAAGGGCGAACAGTTCGTAAACCTGCAATCGTGCTATCAGATAGCGCGGACGCTGAACGCTCTGTTGAACGGCGAACCCGAACCGCTGCAACGACGCTTCAGAGGTATCAACGGCAATCACAACGGCTACGAAGACATGGAACAGTATCAGGAACGCTTCCACGATAACTTCCCCCTTCTTTATTAGTTCCTCAAACAAAAAGAAAGAACTTACCCGGATGCACGAGGGCAACTATCTCGGCGCATACCCCGGCTCTATTGGTCTCGCCTCAGTAATTGACGATATTAAGCGGCAAATCACGGACAGTAAAACAATTTGAATAATAGAAAAAGCTGCAAATACATGAGCCCCGCAGAAACTCAGAATCCTGCGGGGCTCTCGTTGTTTAGTCTGAAGTCGAAAGGAAACTATGGTTAGTTATGACATAATCTATGTTTCTTAATAAGAAACGGAAATATGACGATACAAAAGTAATAAGTTTTTTAATATCAACTACTTTCAGACTTCATTTTTAACAAATTTATGAATTAAATTTTCGAGGCATTTTTGTAATATCTTGATTGTCAGTATGTTTTACATATTGTTCGACAGTAATTTTTTTTCATCAAAGGGATGCGGCGTGTAACTTGCTGTAAATCAGAGTGATAATTATTTAACATTGAAATTTTGGCAGAATTGTTCGACAGATTGTTCGACACCGGTCATCTGCTGTTTTGATAACATATTTATAATCAGTATATTATCGATACGCCATATCATATTTCCGTTTCTTATTAAGAGAAGGAAATATGATAGAATATAATATATTGATTATCAGGATATTATAAGCAGTCAAAGGATTATTGTAGAAAGGAGTTGATAACGGAGCACCGGAAAAGGTGATAAAAAGAACTTTGATTTCGGCGGTTGGCAGTTTCATTTGATGACGATGTTCGATAATGGCGACAGAAAAGATGTCAAAAAACGAAAGTCGTTAAGCAGTTAAAAAGAAGTTGCTGTTAGCCGCACGTGAGATATTTTTTAGCAGTGTAATTAATTTTTACTAATTTCTATGACAGAAAGTACAATGACGAAAATTGCATTTGATTTTGGGGAGGCGGGCCAGGCCCGTACTGATGCAGCCAGATGGCTCACCCCCGTAGCCTTCTTCAGGAAGGCTGTAAAGCGCGTTTTAGCGGTTGTGCTCTTCCTCGGTTTTGCCGCATGTGGCGACAGTTCGGAGGGGGAAGACAATCCATACGACCATCCGTATGACCCATCCCGTGCGGTCTCCGTTACCGGCATCGGCCCCAACAAGGGGGGCTTGGGAACACGGGTGGTTATCAGCGGCGACAACTTTGGCAACGACAAGGACAAGGTTCAGGTCTTTTTCAACGACAAAAGCGCGCTCGTTCTCAAAGTGCAGGACAACGCTATCTATGCGATGACCCCGAAACAGCCCGGCGAATTTTCCACCATCAAAGTGGTGATTGACGGCAAAGAGGCCATCCTCGAAGGTACGCAGTTCCAGTACTACATCAAAGCGGTGGTTACCACTGTGGCAGGTAAGTGGAACACCAGCACCAATCCGCCCACGGATGGCCCCGCCCTTGATGCGACCTTCTACCGCCCCACGAAAGTGGCTGTTGACGACATCGGCAACGTTCTGGTTACGGATGACCAGACCGGCGCCCGGGTACGTCTGATTTCGACCAAAGACGAGAAGATGACCACTGTACTGACCATGAGCGTACCGTGGAGCAACTGCTTTAACCCGCAGTTTTCGACCTTCTTCGTCATGGAGCGCAACTCCTCGGCACGTCCCAAGCTGTTCTACAGTCTCAGCAAATCCAGCAACTACGTGGAATCGGAGCTGTTTCAGGACCAGCAGGACGCCAACGGGGTGTGGATATTTGGCAGCTACACGGCCTGCGCCATCGCTGCCGACGAGGAATACGTCTATATGATGAGCGAAAGCGGCGAGCGCTTTGTGCGCGTCCATCAGGTTACCAAAAAAGTGGAACTCATAGGACAGCAAATCCCCACCGGCCAATATTCCCATGCCGTGTTCAATCCGGTTGACCGCAAAATTTATCTGTCCTTAGAGCAGTCGGGACGCATAGTGCGCTTCGACCCGCGCTACACGCCGCCCGGATACACTACACCGTGGATTACCTGGGACGATATGGAATGGATTATTGGCGCCGGCCAGGGCATTGTGTCCACCACCAGCAAGGAGGGCTATGGCCGCGACGCCATACTGGGCACACTCACCGGCCTGGGGGTTGACCAGGATGGCAATATCTACATCTGCGACCAGAAATACCACTGTGTATGGAAGGTTGACAAACTGCTCTATTGCAGCGTCTTTGCGGGGCCGCCCGCAGGCCCGGCAAAAAGCGGCTATAAAGACGGCAAACCCGAAGAAGCGCTCTTCAATCGTCCGTATGACATCACTGCCACCTACGACGGGCTGATTTATGTGGCCGACACCTATAATTATGTTGTACGTTGTATCTCAATTCAATAGCTGTATGAAAATAAAAAAACTTTTTTCCTTATTAATATGTGCGTTACTTTGTGGCGGGGCGGTTGCCCAGACCATCAAAGTGAAGGGGCGCGTAACTGATGCGGCGGGCGACGGCATGCCCGGCGTGAGCGTGTATCCCAAGGCCGCGCCGACCAAAGGCGTAATCACCTCTATCACCGGCGATTATGAACTTTCTACTACCGCCAATGCGGTGATAGTTTATTCATTCGTTGGCTACACGACGCAGGAACTCAAGATGACCGCTGTGGCCGAGCAGACCGTAAATGTGAAGCTCGAAGAAGCGTCCGAACTGCTTGACGAGGTCGCCGTAGTAGGGTATGGCACGCAGCGCAAAGTGAGCGTTGTAGGCTCCATCACCACCGTACAGGCGGCGGAGTTGCAGCGCGGCGCCGTAACATCGGTATCGAACAGCCTTGCCGGACGCATCGCCGGCCTTATCGGGGTGCAACACAGCGGAGAACCGGGGCAGGATGTGTCGGAATTTTGGGTGCGCGGTATCAGCACCTTTGGGGGCGGTGCCAACGCGCTGGTACTCATTGACGGCATCGACCGCGGAACATCCGGCCTCAACGACCTCGCCCCGCAGGACATCGAGAGCTTCTCAGTGCTCAAAGACGCTTCTGCAACCGCCATCTACGGAGCACGGGGCGCAAACGGCGTAATCATCATCACCACCAAACGCGGCACGGAACAAGCCACAAAAATCAGCGCCGATTTTAAGAGCACGATAGAATGGCTGCCCCGGCTGCCCAACTATCTGCGCTCGCATGAATATGCGCAGTTAGCCAACGAAGCCAAGGTGGTACGCGGCGACGTGCCGCTCTATTCACCCGACATCTTCGACGTGCTGAAATACAAGATGGACCTCGACCTGTACCCTGACGTGAGCTGGAAAGACGAAGTGCTGAAAAAAAGCACGTGGGCGTCGCAGGCCAACGTCAACATATCCGGCGGCGGAAAGCAGGCCCGCTACTACATGAGCATGTACTACCGTACCAACGACGCCATATACAAGCAGACAGGCATGGAACGGTACAATACCAACGTGCGGCGCAACCAGTATTCGTTCCGCAGCAATATCGACGTAAACGTTACCAAGACCACCAAAGTGAGCCTGTTGCTGTCGGCAAAACTCGTTGACCAGAACCATCCCGGAAGCGGTATCGGCACAACGAACAATATCTGGAGCGCCATTACCAATATCACCCCGCTCACAGTGCCCGTGAAATACTCTAACGGGTTGTTCCCCTCTTACGGGCAGAGCAATCAGACGTCGCCGACAATCCTGCTCAACGAGACAGGATACCGCACCACCCACGACAACACCATTGAATCAATCATCAATGTAGAGCAGGACTTGAAGTTCATCACGCCCGGCTTGAAGCTCACCGGCTTAGTGTCGGTGGACAACTACAACAATCACGTGATGGCGCGTAACAAGATGCCTGACCTGTATATGGCTGTTGACCGCAACTGGCAGACCGGCGAGCTGCTCATGACCAAGACCGTGGTAGGCACCCCGATGAACTTCTCGACATCGTCGTACGGCACCCGCACCATGTACACGGAAGCCCGCCTGAACTATGATACCGACATCGCCGACCGCCACAGAATCGGCGCGATGCTCGTATATCAGCAGCGCAACTACCAGGCCACTAACCGCTACGGCGAGCTGTCGTCAATCCCCAACCGTAATCAGGGTATTGCAGGCCGTCTGACATATTCACTTGACGACATCTATTTCTTTGAGGGGAACTTCGGGTATAACGGCTCGGAGAACTTCCCTAAAGGCCAGCGGTTCGGGTTCTTCCCCTCGATGGCCGTGGGATGGGTACTCTCCAACTACGACTATGTGAAAGACAACTTCGACTTCATCGAGATGCTGAAACTGCGCTACTCTTACGGATTGGTCGGTAATGACCAGATTTCCGGCGGCACACGCTTCCCGTATCTGACCACTGTCAACATGAGCGCTACCGGATATGCCTTCGGGGACCAGCCGATAAGCTATGGCGGCGTTACCGATTCGCAGCTCGGTTCCACCGGCCTTGCCTGGGAGACCGCCGTGAAGAACAACTGGGGTATTGACCTGCAAATGTTCGACGGCTTCAGCCTCACCGTTGACGCCTTCTTAGACAAACGCGACAATATCTACATGACCAGGTCCACCCTGCCCGGCACACTCGGCGTCCGCTCCACAATATGGGGTAACGTTGGCCGCATGAAGAGCTGGGGCTCTGACGGAACCGCCAGCTACCACAAAAAACTCGGCGAATTTGATGTGGAAGTACGCGGCAACTTCACCTTCACCCGGGACAAAATTATTGACTATGACGAAACACCGAAGCAGTATCCGTATCAGGCCATGAAAGGCACTGCCAACAACCTCTCGCGCGGGCTCATCGCTCTCGGCCTGTTCAAGGATGAGGATGACGTGCGCAACAGCCCCTCTCAATATGGCACAGTGCTGCCCGGCGACATCAAATATCAGGATGTTAACGGCGACGGCGTCATTGACAGCTATGACGTGTTGCCTATAGGCAATGCCAATGTCCCCAAAATACAGTACGGATTTGCGGGCAGTGTTGCATGGAAGGGCTTCGATTTTAACATCTTCCTGCGCGGGTCCGGCAAAACAGACTTCTTCTTTGGCGGGTCCGGTTTTTATCCTTTCAACGGCGAAAAGCTCGGCAACGTGCTGACCATCGTGGCTGACCAGAAGAACCGCTGGACGCCGGCTTCCTATTCGGGAGACCCTGCTACGGAGAACCCCGATGCCCGCTTCCCGCGCCTCACTTACGGCAACAACACCAACAACAACCGGAACTCTACTTTCTGGATGGCCGATGCCAGCTTCCTGCGCCTCAAGACGCTCGAACTTGGCTACACAGTGCCGGCCTCCCTTGCCGGACGGCTGAAGATGCGCAGCCTGCGGCTGTCGCTATTGGGCGACAACCTGCACGTGTGGGACAACGTAAAACTCTGGGATCCCGAACAGACCAGCAGCAACGGCGCCGCCTACCCGCTTACCCGTTCCGTTACGTTCACCGTTCAAATGTCATTCTAACTGCATAAAACAAGAAAAATTATGTCATTAAATATAAAAAACAAGAAACTGACGCGCCACTCAACTGCCGCAATAATCATCGGAACGCTGATGGCCGCCTCCTCATGTAACTACTTGGACATACAGCCGTATATCACTGACCTCTTCACGCTCGACACGGTGTTCGCCAAAAAGGAATATACGGAAGAGTACCTGAACAACGTGTACAGCTACCTGACAGACAACGGTTCCTATCGCGGCAACCCGACGTCGGGATGCCTGACGATGCCGTGGACGCCCATTGCCGACGACTGCGTGTCGGGCTACAAGCGTAACAATCACCATGACTATGCCAAATGGTCGAACAACGAACTTACCCCCGAATATTTTGCAAACAACTATTTCGACCGGTGGGATTCGTTCTATGAAGGCATCCGGCGGGCCAACACGTTCCTGCAACGGGTTAACGAGTGCCAGGAGGTTACGCCCCTGCAACGGCAGGAGTGGATAGGCGAGGCCACTTTCGTGAAAGCCTGCATCTATTTCGAGCTCATGCTGGCATGGGGGCCGATACCGATAGTCCCTGACGTGCCGGTAGAATTCGACACGCCGATAAGCGCACTGCAGATTGAGCGCTCCCCGTGGGACGAGTGCAGCACCTACGTAGAAGGCCTTCTGCGGAAAGCCATCGAGCTGCTGCCTGACCAGATTATGGACCCGTCCGAAACAGGACGCGCCACCCGAAACGCTGCCCGTGCGGTGCTGTCACGGCTGACGCTCTACACGGCAAGCCCGCTCTTCAACGGCCAGAACGGCGAATTTGCGGCATGGACAAACAACGCCGGAAAACCTTACCTGAACTCCGAATTTAGCATGGACAAATGGGCTAACGCCGCCGCCGCCGCCAAAGAACTCGTTGACCTCAAACCCAGCGACCTCTATGTGGTTCAAGCCAAAACGAACACGCCGGCCGTGCCCGTTCCCGCTGATGAGCAGGCCACATGGCCCGACGGCGTCGGCGGTATCGACCACTTCCATTCATATAAGGACATGTTCGATGGAGAATGTTCGGAAGCCTCCGAAAATATTGAACTTCTGTTCACACGACAGCGCTCCGACATCTCCGGCTATACGCAATATTACGACCCGGGCATGCTGGACGGATGGAGCGGATTCTACTTCCCGCAACGTATCGTTGACCTATATTATATGGCCGATGGCCGCGACATCAAGAGTTCCAGCGCCGCCTGCCCTTACGAGAGCACCGGTTATACCGACCGCGATTCCACCTGGTCGGGCGAGCGCATGACCGACGGCTTCACCATGCTGGCAAACACCCGCAAGTGGTATGCCAACCGCGAAATCCGGTTCTATGCTACCGTGGCCTACAACAACTCGTTCTATCCTTCCACCTCGGCAAACCCGAACAACCTATACAGCGACGGCAAAGTGGCGCTCTACTATGCCAACTCCATCAGCGGACGTGAAGCCGCCGCACAGCGCCCCAGTACCGGCGGCGAGGAATACGCCATGACCGGCTATCTGTGCCGCAAGTTTACCCACTATGAAGACGCATGGCTGTCGGGAGGTTCCCGCCGCAAGTACAAATATGGCATCAACTACCGCATGGCAGAGGTATATCTCAACTATGTGGAAGCCATGAACGAACTCGACGGCAGCTATACCGTGGGCAACACCACCGTGTTCCGCGACGAAACGGAGATGCGCCGCGTGTTCAATCTGATACGCCACCGCGTGGGACTGCCGGGAATCACAGCCACCGACGTCAGCGACAAGCAACGCATGCGCGAGCTCATCGAACGCGAGCGGCTGCTCGAACTGATGTGGGAAGGCCGCCGATATTTCGACACCCGCCGCAATAAGAAGGCTATGCAGTATGAAAACGAACCGGTAATGGGGCTGAACGTCTCCGCCAGAACCAGCAATCCCGACGACCTGTTCACCATCATACGCGCCACCGAAAGAAACTACCTCTATAAGGTGTTCACCACACGACAGACTTTCTGGCCAATTCCCAAGCATGAAATCGACAAGAACCAGAACCTCGACCAAATGCTGGGTTATTAACCGAAATATAAATTATTAACAATTAATTATAAATTGTGATATGAGAAACAGTATAACCAAAATACTCGAATGTTTCAGCGCAAGGACGCGAAAACAGTCCACCGGTTCAACGCTTCACCGTTTCGGCATCCTCTTGCTGCCGCTATTATTGGGCGCCTGCAATAAAGATGTGGACTTCGGCGAACAGTATAAAAAGACGGTATATATCGTTAATGCCACGTCCTACATCGGCGACCACTACTTCGGGGCAGAGGCCGACAATATCGTAATCTCGGTATATGTAGCCTCGTCGGAACCCATCGCAAGCGACCTGAAAGTCCGCCTGATGATTGACCCTTACGTGCTGGATTCGCTCAACCGCCTCAATGCGCTGAGTAACAGCCAGTATATCGACCGCGAGCAGCTGCCGGAGGATAACTATGCCTGGCCGACGGCCCCCATCGTAACAATCAAAGCCGGACATCAGTATGGGACGCTGAAAATACCCTTCAGTTTTGAGGGATTAGACCCCGATACATACTATGCCTTGCCGCTGTATGTGGCCTCAAACAGCGCCGCCTACGACATTAACCCGGACAAGCAGATTATGCTTTACCAGATTAATATGATTAACGACTATTCCGGCGTGTTTAACGGCAGCTCGTCCGAACTCCCCGAAACGGAAAATGAACGGGCCGTGATTAAGGGCGTACAGCCGACCCTGAAAGCCCTCTCCAAGAACACCATCCGGATGCCAATCCATGACAACGACAACGACATCACTACCGTCGGCGCCGAATTTATGGTGCTGACCGTCGATGCCGACAACAATGTCCGTATATCCCCGTGGGGCGCCGCCACTGTTACCGACCTGGGGGGCAGCTACTACGACCCGCTAACCATGAAGTATCTGCTGAACTACCAATACAAAGGCAAGAACATCGAAGAAGCGCTCACTAACATTAACGCCCCCGTAACAGATAGCAGCGAATTGTAATTATAAATAAACGATTAATTATTGATACAATGAAAAATTACAGAAATATATTCTTGGTTTTTGCGGCCGCCCTTGTCATTATGACGGGGCTGGCCGCTTGCGGCGACGATGACAGCGCCGACCCGTCCTCTGCGCTGTCAATAACTGCGGACGGCGCCCCCATTGCGGCTTTCGCCGCGGACGCGGCAGGCGCATCCCGCACCATCGACATCGTTACTGACGGCGACTGGGACGTAAAGATGCTCGGCTCAAACACCAGCTGGCTCACCGTTACCCCCGCATCGGGGCACGGCAACGCCACCGTTACTGTTACAGTGGCCGCAAACACCACGACCTCGAAACGCGCCGCATCGGTGTCGTTTACTGTTGGCGGAATTGAAGCCGCCTCCATCAACATCGCGCAAGCCGCATACGGCCCCGGCATCGCCGTTACGCCCGCCATAATTACATTGCCGGTGGAAGGCGGCGACGCCTCCGCAAACATAGCCTCCAACGGCGACGAATGGGAATACGAAATCGTTGCCACCGGAGATTGGCTCACCGCCACAAAAGCAACCGGCAAGCTGACATTCTCCGCTCCCGAAAACACTGGCAACGAGCGCTCGGCAACCGTTACGTTCACCCTCGTGAACTACCCGGCATATTCCGAAGTCATCACCGTGAAACAGCTGGCAAAAGAGCTGGTACCGACATACTACAGCATCGTTGACCCGTCAGAATCGGAGACCTTTGACCTCGGCGATGGTACCTCCATCACATTTGAATGGCAGACCACCAACATCGACTGCAACACGCTCCTGCTTATCAGCATGACCGACGACTTCAACACGCCCCTGAAAGCTGTCGAGCTGAGCGAGAAGTCGAAAACCTTCACCGCAACGGAGCTGGATATGGAGCTGTATATAGCAGGCGTGGCCACCGGCGCGGAAAGGACGCTCTACTGGACGCTGAAACCCGTTGACAAGGCCATAGAAGCCGCAATCACCGAGCCCACACCCGTGAAACTCCTCACCCTGAAGCGGCCATTCGTGCGGTCAGACGCCCTTCATGGAGACCTGCTCGACGCTGTCTTCAACCTCGACACCACCGCTACCGACGCTTCCGGCTATGGCAACCAAATACTGTCGTATTTCCGCGACAGAAACCTCAAAGTCGTTTATAATAATACTTATCAACGCTACGAGGTGATTTTCAACCCCAAAGGCGGTCAGAACGCTACCGGCAATGCTACTCAGGGAGACTGGTATCGCGTGAACTATATGAACGACCAGACTTTCAAAGACAGACTGTCGGACGGTCATACTTTTGAATGTCTTGTCCGGTTCGACTGGAACTATGTAGTCAACAGCGTTACTTACGAAACCAAATGGTTTGCTTCGCACGAGGCGGGCGGCACCGGCTTCCTTATCTCCACAGCGGCGCATGCCTCCGGCGCTAACGGTATCACCTGGCTGCCCAACACCACTACCGGCGACGGCGGCAGCAATACCTATCGATGGGCTAACTCGCAGGTCAAACCCGACGGCAGTACCTACTACCACCTCGTTGGCGTCTGGGACAATGTCGGCGGCAAAGCGATAATCTATGTCGATGGCGTTAAGAAAAGCGAAGTAGTGGCAACCGGCACACTGCGTTTGGCTTCTGCCACAAGCCAGTGGATAGGCATAGGCGGAGACCCCAGCGGTGATAACTGCTCCAACCAGTTCATCGGCAGCATAGTCATTGCCCGCGTTTATGACGCCGCGCTCACAGAAGCACAGGTAACAACCCTCTGGAATCAGGCAAAACCGTAATTATAATTAATTAAAAGCAAAAAGAACGATGAAAAAATTCTTGTATTATGCTTTCCTTATGGCAGCCATAACAGCGATGGCCGCCTGTGGCGACAACAGCGAAGTTGACGACGAGCAGGAAGATGCTGCGCCTTCGCTGGTAGTCCTGCCTAAAAAGCTGACATTTGACGCCACTGCGGGTGAGAGAGCCCTCAGCGTGGCCGCCAATGTGAACTGGAGCGCCACCTACAGCGCCGAATGGCTCTCTATCAGCCCGTCATCCGGCACGGGTAATGGCACGGTAACAGTTACCGTCGCCAAGAATCCCGACGAAAACGCCAACCGCAATGGTACAATTACTTTCTCTGCGGAAGGTGTTGAAGAGTCAATAATAACCATAGTTCAAAATAAATATGGCACAGCCCTGACAGTGTCGCCCGAAACAGGGACGTTCTCCGCCGCCGGAGGAACACTGCCCGTCGAGGTGGCGTCCAATGGCGACGCATGGGAAATAGACATCCCTGCCGACGCCCCCTGGCTGAGCTATGGCGACAAGACAGCGAATGAGGTAACGTTCACCATCGCGGCCAACGAGGGCGAAGCACGAACAGCAACGGCCACCATCAAGCTGACCAACTATCCGACTACGGCACAGGAGATAATAATATCCCAGGCCGGAAAGGAAGCGTTCTATACGCTGACAGGCCCTTCTACGAGCACCGTGTTCGACCTCGGCGCTATTGACGATATCACTTTCGTATGGGATGCGACCAACACGCCCGGCGAAACAAAGCTGATGGTCAGTACCACGGCTACAGGATTCAGCGCCCCGCTGCAATCCGTCATCATACCTGACGGAATAACCACAGCCAAGTTAGATGCAACCGTGTTCGACATCAAACTCTTCACGGCAGGCGTAGCCACCGGCGCCACCACTACTCTTTACTGGACACTGGAGCCTGTTGACGCCAGCATCACCCTGACAAAGCAAACCCCTGTCCGTACATTGAAGCTCAAGCGGCCAACCGTGAAAACCGTTACCAAAAAAGGCGACATGCTGGATGTAGTGTTCAATCCCGACACCACCGCTACCGATGTATCCGATAACCACTTGCCGATTTCGTATCTGTCGGGAACGGTACCCCGTTCCACAACGGTGGCCTATAACAGGACATACCAGCGTTATGAGGCGTTCTTCAATCCTGCGACCTACGCAAGTACCGGCGCCGATGTGTTCTACTATAACTATTCCGCCAATACTGCAGTTATGGACAACATCGCAAATGGCCATTCCACTGAATGTCTCATAAAATTGGACAGAGATTATGCGGCCGACCCGCTGTCGGGCGAGACGAAGTTCTTCAGCACAATGGGCAGCGGCGGCACCGGCTTCCTTATCCGCAACCAGAGCGCAGGAAACTGGCTGTCGTTCCTCTCCCACGATGGCGGCTACAAGTTCGCTGACGCCCCGACGAAGCCGGACGGGGTGAGCTACTATCACTTAGTTGGCGTCTATGACAAGGCCAATGCCAAGGTTATTCTCTACGTTAACGGGACAAAAGTTGCCGAAACGGCCGCTCCGGGTAATTACGTACATCCGGGTGCGGCATCACGGTACTTCTGTATCGGCGGAGATGCAGGCAGCGCCACCGCCGCAGAAGGACGGTTCATCGGTTCCATACTTATCGCACGTATGTTTAACGAACCTCTGACCGCCTCCGAAGTTACAACCCTCTGGAACGAGGCAAAACCATAAGAACTCTTGCAATGCGGGGGCGTTACGCACAACGCCCCCGCATTTTGCATAAAAAACAGTATGCCAAAAAAATTATTATGCTGAAAAGTTTTTTCAAAATCGGGTTAACTGCTATGCTGGCAACAGTCCTCGTCGCCTGCGGCAACAAGGCCACAGAGCCACAGCCGTATCTTCAGCTGAAAGATGCAGGCGGCGCGGCAGTGCAATCCGTCATAAAAGCGGGAAAAGGCGCCTCGTCGCAGACGCTGATAGTGAAAGCTGTGGGCGCCTGGGAAGTGAAAAATTCGACAGAATGGCTGTTGGTAAGCCCGACATCGGGCAAAGACGACGGCTCATTTCGTATTGACATTCAGAAGAATACAGGAGAAGAGGCACGTACTGCCCGCCTGCCGGTATTGCTTAATGGCGCCGAAGTTACTGCCATAGAAATTGTGCAGAGTGGCGTCGGTGTCCGCCTGACCGCGACCGCGTCGCTGACAGAGAAACTCCCTGCAACAGGCGGCGCAGTTACGTTCACCATTGACGCCTCGTCCGAATGGGAATATGCAATTAGCGACGGCGACTGGCTCACCGAAACCGCCCGCACCGACGTGATATTGACGGTGGAAGCAGCAGCCACAACCGCCAGACGTACCGCCACAATTACATTCTCGCTGAAAAATGCCCCGTCCGTAACCGCGCAGCTCACTGTTGAACAGGCTGCCCCCGAAGCAGTACAGTTGCCCGTTGCCGACATGCTGGACGTGGTGTTCAAAAACGACGGCACCGCAGAAGACGTCTCGCCGATGCACCACACCGTCGAAACACTCGAAAGCACCGCCATGTTCACCTATTATGACAGAACATACGAGCGCTACGGAGCCCGTTTTACCCATTCGGCAGGCAGCTCTGTTACCGCAGGCTACTATAAAATAGATTATGCCGGAAATACGAATTTCTGCAACAAATTAGCCGACGGCCATACGATGGAGGCGCTCTTCACCTTTGAAGACGACATGCCTAAAAATACAGAGATAAAAGTGTTCAGTTCCATGCAATCCGGCGGCACCGGAATTATGATTAGCAGCGACAACCAGCTGTCGTTCCTGCCCAATATAAGTACTAACGGCGCCAGCTCATGGCAATGGACAAAAAGCGGAATAACTCCTGTCCGCGGAACATATTACCACATAATCGGCGTGTGGGACAAGGCAAACGGCAAAAACCACGTCTATGTGAACGGAGAATTGGCCAAAACAGTCAGCGTAAGCGGCAACTTCGTATTTCCCAGTGCCACTTCCTGCTACTGGTTTGGCATCGGCTGCGATGCCGGTCCGTCATCGGGAGAAGCGGCATGGCGCGGCAAGGCGCTCATCGCCCGAATCTACGACGCCCCGCTAACCACAAAAGATATTACAAACCTCTATAATGCGGTCAGGAAAGACCCGCCTGCCGACGAGATAAACTTGACAAATATAACATTCCTGTCGGGCATCAACGTGCTAAAAGGGGGCGTTTATAACATCCTTGCCACCGGATTTGAAGATGGCGACAAGATACGGCTTACCGCTCTCAACAATGCGGCCAATACGGCATTGTGCAGTGGCGCTGTCAGCGCCGACCGCATCCAAATCACGCTCCCCTCTGACCTCGTTACAGGCCGCTACCGCCTCACCGTCGAACGTGGCGCCAGCACTCTCGATTTGGGATTCACCACGCTGAACGTTGTGGCCTCAATCGCGCCATCCAACGCGCAGGTCATTGCTCACCGCGGCTATTGGAACATCGCAGGCTCGGCCCAGAACTCCATGAAGGCGCTCGAAGAAGCCCAAAAACTCGGCGTCTATGGCGCCGAATTTGACGTGTGGATTACCTCCGACGGACGTGTAATGCTCAACCACGACGCCTCATACAACGGCGTAACCATCCAGAACGCCACTTATGAGCAGACCAAAAATCTCACCCTCAGCAACGGCGAGAAAATGCCGACCCTCGACGACTACCTCGAAGCAGGCAAAAAAGCCGACACAAAGCTGATTCTCGAAATCAAGACCCACTCCACGCGCGACCGCAACAACGCGGTGGTGGACGAATGTGTCCGCTTAGTCAATGCCTCAGGAATCGCCAACAAGGTGGAATACATCGCCTTCGACCTCGAAAACTGTAAACGGATAGTACAGAAGCAGCCGGACGCTGTCGTTGCCTACCTCAATGGCGATAAAACACCTGCCGAACTGAACGCGCTGGGGATTAAGGGCATCGACTACAACATCTCAATACTGCAAAGCCACCCCGAATATGTGAAGCAGTCGCATGACCTCGGCATGATGGTAAATATATGGACAATTTCTTCGGAATCCGACATCATCTGGGCCATTAATCTCGGTGTTGACTATATCACTACCGACGCGCCTGCATTGGCCAAACAGCTTACCGACCTCTATAATAATTGACAGGCAATATTGGTTTTACAGTCATGCGGGGTGGAATTGCACAGCAGTTTCACCCCGCTTTTTCCTGTTTTCCGCAGCCTTTGCCGCCGAATTTTTTATCCGCCGTGCACTACATAAGAAAAAAAGCACTATTTTTGTGCCCAAAATAGCCAATATGAAGATATTTAAAAGGAACATGCTCAGTATCGCGCTGATTGTGTCAATGGCATCAGCCTCGGCAACTGATTACAACAAAGGGCTGTTAATCTGGTTTGATACGCCTAATCCGTCGGTAAAAGTGGCGCCGGATACGATATGGGAATATCGTTCGCTGCCGATTGGCAACGGGCATACAGGGGCCAGCATCATTGGTTCTGTGGCTACCGAACGCATCACGCTGAACGAGAAATCGCTGTGGCGCGGAGGGCCGAACACGCAGGGCGGCGCCGAATACTATTGGGACGTCAATAAACCGGCAGCACAATATCTGCCCGAAATCCGGCAGGCTTTTATAGACGGCGACAATGCCAAAGCCGGAATGCTGACCCAAAAGAACTTCAATGGCAAAGCCGCCTACGAGGAGCGCAATGAGAAGCCGTTCCGCTTCGGTAGCTTCACCACAATGGGCGAATTTCACATCGAAACAGGAATCAGAGATGCCGACATTAGCGGCTACCGGCACATACTGTCGCTCGATTCGGCGCTGGCAGTTACGCAGTTCAGCTATCAGGGTACGCAGTACAGCCGCCGGTATTTCGTATCATACCCCGACCGCATAATGGTTATTCGCTATGCAGGCAGCCGTCCCGGAGCGCAGTCGCTGACCTTCCGCTATGAGCCGAACCCTGAGGCCACCGGCGTAACAACCTTCGAAGACGGCTGTATGGTCTATCGCGGACGGCTGAACAGCAACAAGATGAGCTTCGTGATTCGTATTCAGCCGGTCATTAAAGGCGGAAAAACGGGCTTCTCCGACAAGGCGCTGACAGTGCAGGGCGCTGACGAGGTGATGTTCATCGTGGCTGCCGATACCGACTATAAAATCAACTTCGCCCCCGACTTTACCGACCCGCAAACGTACGTGGGCGTGAATCCCGACCAGACAACCCTCGACCGCATAAAGGCAGCCATGACCAGGAGCTATAACACCCTGCTTATGCGGCATTTCAAGGACCACAGCGCTCTGTTTAGCCGCGTAAAGCTGTCGCTGAACCCCAAAATCCCCATAGAAATAAAGCCCACAGACCGGCGCCTGGCCGACTACCGCAGTGGGAAACCCGACTATTATCTCGAAGAGCTGTATTTTCAATATGGCCGTTACCTGCTGATTGCCAGCTCCCGTGCCGGAAGCATGCCCGCCAACCTGCAGGGTATATGGAGCAATGATGTGGACGGCCCCTGGCATGTGGATTACCACAACAACATCAACATCCAGATGAACTATTGGCCGGCATGTCCCACAAACTTAGCCGAATGTACATGGCCGCTGATAGACTTCATCCGCAGTCAGGTGAAGCCCGGAACCGTTACCGCACAGGCATACTATGGGTCCAATGGCTGGACAACGTCAATATCATCGAATATTTTCGGCTTCACAGCGCCCCTGAGCAGCGAGGCGATGTCATGGAACTTCTGTCCGATGGCCGGCCCCTGGCTGGCCACACATGTCTGGGATTACTACGACTTCACCCGTGACCGCAAGTTCCTGAAAGACATCGGTTATGACCTGCTCAAAGGCAGTGCGCAGTTCGTATGCGACTACCTGTGGAAGCGTCCTGACGGCGTATATACGGCCGCCCCCTCGACCTCGCCCGAACATGGCCCCGTTGACAAGGGCGCCACTTTTGCCCACGCCGTAGCCCGCGAGCTGCTGCTCGACGCTATCGCAGCCTCCAAAACACTGGGGGTTGACAAGAGCAGCCGCGCCCGCTGGCAACAGGTACTCGATAACATCGCCCCTTACGAAATCGGACGATATGGCCAACTGATGGAATGGTCGGACGATATTGACGACCAGGAAGACAAACACCGCCACGTGAACCACCTCTTCGGGCTGCATCCGGGACGCACAATCTCGCCCATTACACAGCACGAATTAGCCAAAGCCTGCGAAGTAGTGCTCTATTTCCGCGGCGACTTCGCCACAGGCTGGTCAATGGGCTGGAAACTCAACCAGTGGGCGCGCCTGCATGACGGAAACCACGCCTACATGCTCTACAGGAACCTGCTGAAAACCGGCACCAGAGCCAACCTCTGGGACACCCACCCCCCGTTCCAGATTGACGGCAACTTCGGCGGAACAGCCGGCATAACAGAGATGCTGCTGCAAAGCCATGTCGAGCGCATACACCTGCTGCCATCGCTGCCCGACGCATGGAACGACGGCGCCGTCAGCGGACTGCGGGCACGGGGCAACTTCACCGTAGCCTTAGAATGGAAAAACCGCGAACTGACAAAGGCCGTCATCACCTCACATTCCGGCGAACCCTGTGTCCTGCGTTATGGCCATGACGAACTTATGTTCAAAACAAAAGCCGGACAAACTTACGTCATCGGCCTTGATACCGAAAAGAAAACACTGCTACTGACAGAATAGCGCCGTCAGTTAACCCACCTTTAAAGACAGATGATTTCGTTCAGGCACGTAACGCTGCACTTCGGAGAGAGGAACGTATTCAGGGACTTTAATTTGCAGATAAAGCCCGGCGACAAGCTGTTGCTCTGTTCGCCGTCGGGCAGTGGCAAGTCGTGCCTGCTGCGGATGATTATGGGCGTTTTAGCGCCCACATCCGGCGAGATTACTGTCGGCGGGCTGCGGGTAGAACCGGCCAGCTGCCGTGCTGTTATGGCCATGCTCGGCTATATGAGCCAGCGAATTGACTTCCCCAACGGACGGGTGGATGCCGTATTTCACGACATGTTCCGCTGCACCCCGCAATCGCTCTATTCGCCCCAACGACTGAAAGAAGCGCTTGCCGACGCGGAACTGCCTCCCGACATACTGCATGCCAGCATGAACAGCCTCCCCGCCAACGAGCGCCAACGCCTGGCCTGGATTTATATCATGCTGCTCGACCGCCCGCTGCTGCTGCTCGACGAGCCTACATCGGCACTGAACAGCCGCCAGATGAACTTCTTCATCAATTATACGATGACCTCCAACAAAACCGTAATATGCTCCTCCCATGACCCCGAATGGCGCCTCCAAAACATGCGGCGGCCCGGAAATTTCATCAACTGAGAGAGACAGGCAGGCTACTTACTGCGGCGTTTTGAGGATAATTACGGCGGGGAGCGGGGGCGCTTCCTGTTGCAGGAAGTCGGCAACAGCGGCTAATGTTGTGGAAAACTGCTGTTCGTCAGGATGCCCGATGCGGCTCAGGATGTCCACCGTTACCGCGCTGTTAACGCCAAGCCCGATGAGTTCTGCGGCCACATCGGGCAGCGTTTTCAGCCCCATATACAGCAATACGGGGGAATTTTGTTGCAGAGCGGCGGCCACCACAGGCAAGGTATGACGGCGGGCCTGACATGTATGGCCGGTATATAGCATGAGCATGTCGGCAGTTCCCCGCTGCGTGAGGGGGATGCCAAACTGGGCAGCGGCCGCTAATCCGGCAGTGATGCCGGGGATGACCTCCACGTTCAGGCTGTTGGCGCGGCAAAATGCCAACTCCTCTGCACCACGTCCGAAGATAAACGGGTCGCCGGTTTTCAGCCGCACGATGCGGTTTCCGGCACGGGCATAGTCAAGCAGCAGGCTGTTAATCCATTCCTGCCGGTCGTCCTGATGCTGCCCGTCCTGATAATGCTTGCCGACATATATTTTACGGGCGTCAGGATGGGCCAGCGAGAGAATCTCCTCGCCATGCAGAGCGTCATACAGGATGACGTCAGCATGACGGATACGTTCGGCGGCTTTCAGCGTAAGCAACTCTATGCTGCCCGGCCCCGCCCCCGTTAATGAAATGAGATGGTTGTGTGGCGTCATGATTCAGGGTACAGACAATCTAACGGATTTGCATATTTAAAGCGGTAGTGCAGACGCTGTAGCTGCCTGCTATCGACAATTTTCCATTTTCCGTTTACAGAAACCTCATTTACAGGTGGTTGCAAGCCCCTAACAAGAGCGGCTTCCCGATAGAATACATCCCGGGGCGGATGGTGGGGGCAGCAGGCATTGACGGTTTCCCCCCAAAAGCCGCGCCGGATAATTTCGAGAAGAATCCCGACCGCATCCCTCTGATGGATTAGGTTTACAGGGCGTGAATCGGACGGATGCCGTGTCAGGCGGATTGCGCGGCCCCCGCCCAGCAGTCCGCCGAAACGGACAACCGTTGTCATCGGGCACCGTTGCCGCAGCAGACGCTCTGCTTCGAGCAACGCCCACCCAACCGGACTTTCGGGAATCGGTGCATCCTCTTCCATAACCCGCGCTCCATTGTCGGGATACACAGACGTTGACGACACAAACAGCAGACGCACAGCAGGAGGCAAAACCCCGCATAACTGCCCGACAATATGCGGATAGCTGTACCCGCCGTCACTACTCTTCTCCGGCGGAAGCACAACTGCTACGACATCGGCGTCGAAGAATCCCGTATCTCCAATCACTGCATCCGGTGTTATATTTATAAGGCAGGGATGGAATCCCTGCGGCGCGGCGGCAAGTTCTGCCAGATGCGCCTCAGTACGTACGGATATTCTCACCGAATAGCCCTGCTGTTGCAGCTCATGCGCCAACTGACGGCCCATTCTGCCGCCCCCGGTAACGGCGATGGAGGTTACTCCCATTGCAGGTTCTCGTAACGCAGGTCAGGTTCGCGGGCGTCATCACGCAGGGCACCGATGAAATGAAGGTATGAATATTGAACAAATGTCAGTTCGTCATCACCGTTTATAATGCGTACCTCGTTAGGGAAGGCCTTGTAGGCTTCCAGCGCGCTATGCTCGCCCGATGTGAGAACCAAACTCCCCGGCATGGGCATGTTACCGGCCTCCTTATAATGCCGGATGTCCGTCGAGGTAAGAAACAGATAGGCGTCGAACCCCTCGTTCAGCCACTGCCCGTCAACATGTTCTGTAAACTTAACGTCTTGATTTACAAGCCATTTCCGCGTCTCTTGTGAGAGCTTTCCTCCAATAAGAATTGATGGTGTCATACTGTTTTAAAATTTCGATACAAAAGTAGCGGGTTCGTTTTGCCCCCACAATACCCTGTATTTGGTATTTTTACGTCTAAATACTGATTAGTATTTTTAATCGACTGTATTTCAATATATTACCCCACATATTAGACACATTTTTCTACAATTCACTGTATTAATGACAGAATTTGTCCCTGTTTTTCCCCATCCATCGTGAACAAAAAACAAGGCGGCAGCGTTTTATTTAGTGAACGTCAGTCGAAATAGATTTGAGCGGACGGCAAAAAAAATGACAAAACCGCCGCTGGAGATACTGACAGCTGAGCACAGCGGTGTAAAGCGACGTTCAGTGCCCATATAAAAAAAGGTTCAAAAAAAATTTTCAGAACCGTGAACAAAAAGCCGGACATCAGCGTTTTATTTATAGAACGTCAGTCGAAATAGATTTGAGCGGACGGCAAAAACGAACAAACCGCCGCCGAAAGCTATGACAGATGGCACAGCGGTGCAATTTGATGACCGAATGTACATTATAAAAAATAACTGTAAAAAACCCTGCCGAGGTTTAAAACCTGCACTAATTAACAATTAATTATTTATGCTTTAAATTTTATCGTATGTATAAAATTAAATTTGCTTTTGTAGCGGCTGCTGCGGCAGCGCTGTTCGCTTCCTGCTCGAAGGAAGTATCGCTGCCATATAATGACAGCCAGTTAGACACTTACGGGACGGCAACAGCCTCGTTCCGCGTCAACATCCCTGTTGAGAGGCTCGCCACCCGTGCCTCCCATAATGGCGGCGCCACCAACGTGGACACCGCCCAATACGACCTCCGCTATATTGTGGAGGCGTGGACACAGGACCCCGCGCCAAAGTTGGCCTTCCGGGACTACAGGATTGTAGCGACGGACTTCACCACCCAGGGCATAACGCTCGACGCCAGTCTGTCAAACGGAATATACGATTTCGTGTTCTGGGCAGACTTTGTGAACAATGGCACCACCGAGGCCACCGCTCACGACGCCGACCTGTTCTACACCACTAATGATGGCAGCTCGAAGGCTGACATCATCGCCGACCCCACTGTGGATGAAGGCCTGCAGAACATCCTGCTCAAGCAACCCTCCCCCGCGTATGACATTAACGACGACGCACGCGACGCCTTCTTCCAAAAGGTTACTATCGACCTCACCGCCGGAGACGTAACCAAAGCGGTAACGCTGTACCGGCCATTCGGCAAGTACCGGCTAATCGCCACCGACAACGGCGGCTATACGACGGCCCTGTCCACGATGACGCTACAGTATAACACCGCCACGCTGCCGGCCGGCTTCAACGCCCTCACCGGTGCGGTAAACACCGGCACTACTGTCAGCGTATCCGGTACGCTGTACACCAAAAACATCGTTACCGAAGACGTCATCGTCAAAGGCACTACCTACAAGAAAGCCGGAGTGCTGGCCTTCGACTATGTCTTTGCTCCGGCCGCGCAGGTGGTCAATATGACCGTAAAGGCTTATAATGCCGCCAACACCCAGATTGGCGACACCCGGACGCTGACCAACATCCCGATTGCGCAAAACCGCCTCACAACGGTTATCGGCAACTTCTTCCTGCCTAACGCGCACCTGAACATCATCGTCCATGACCCCTTCGACGAGGAAGACGAGGTCAATTATGACGGCGACAACATCGACGACTACATCAACATCAACCACTTGGTTAGCTACCCGACCGTCAACGCGGCATTAGATGCGGCGCTCTCCGGCGACTCGGTGTTCATCCCTTCCGGTGAATATCCGGCAGCTAATGTCGGTATGGTTCCTATCAATGTCGTCGTTAAAGGTCACGGCTCAGGATTCACTACCATCAAGACCGACAACGGTCTGCGCGTGGCCGGCGTATTAGACGGCGTGAACATTATGCCGGCAACTTCGCGCAACCCCGGCGAACCATGGGCAAGTAACGTTATCGGCATAGAACTGCTGGCCGACGGAGAGCTGAAAAACAGCGCCGTTAATGGCTTCATGACCGGCATATTCGCAGATTCCTCAACCGGCGTCGAAATTACCGGCTCCGTAATCTCGGGAAACTACTACGGCATACAGTTCACCGGCGGCGTCAGCGCAACAGTCAAAG
The DNA here is from genome assembly GCA_031272965.1 of Bacteroidales bacterium. Classification (GTDB taxonomy): domain Bacteria; phylum Bacteroidota; class Bacteroidia; order Bacteroidales; family Prolixibacteraceae; genus JAISSS01. The sequence goes on from JAISSS010000131.1 coordinate 21,869, forward strand.
ACACGGAAATCTCCCTTAACGAAGCCTACGGGGTCGGATTCCTGTACAAATCCGGCGCAATAGCCACCAACATCCCCACCTTTGAGAACACCACAATCTCCGACAACTGGGCGACGCAGGTGTTCAACGCATGGGCCGATGCCTATGTAGTCAACCTCGACGGCAACGGCAACCAAATTGGAGGCGTCAGCGAGGACAAAACCCTTGTCCATTCCGATTCCGTATATTCCCGCGATGTTACCGGCACAGTGTCCGGCAGCTTTGACGCGAACTATTATATAGCCACGGTCATCGCCAACAATCAGGGCAATGTCGGCCTCACCGCCGAACTCATCGGAACCGACTTCGGGCGCACTATCTGGGCGGTAAGAAACGCCGACGAAGACAACGAATTTGTCGGCTCGCCCGAACATTCCGGCAAACTCTTCCAGTGGAACAGCTACATTGCTTACGAAGTGGCCGGAGTAATCGGCTCTTGGGATTCCTCCTGGGAAGGCGGATTCGGCACTCCCGGTATCTTCGACACGTGGCAGGACGCCCAAAACCCTTGCCCCGAAGGATGGCGCGTTCCCACCAAAGACGAGGCTACAACCCTGCTGTCTATCGGCATCGGCGCCACCGTCTCCTTCAACTCCGTTGACTGCTACAAACGCACGAATAACGACCACATTCTTTATTTCCCAAAGACCCAGTACCGCAACGCATCGGGAACAGTAGTCTCCGGCGATTCCTTCTACTGGACAAACGCTTCGGGAGACCCCGACGACACTGCCGCCGTCGCCTTTAACAGTGCGCTGACAGATAAAGACCGCGCTTTCGGCCTTAGCGTCCGCTGCGTAAAAGTTACACGATAAATCCTCATATAGTAAAATCAAATTTGCATCTTAAACAGTAGAGAATGAGAGGACTGCCGTTTTCGGCAGTCCTTTTTTTTTGAAAAATATACTTTTGGGGGTATTGCCGCGCTCTCAGGCTATGTATTTTTGCCGTGTTTTTAGGAACAACTGTAATTATTAATTTTTAAACGAGCATCATCATGAAAAAGTATGTATTTCTTCCTGTTTTATTAGCGCTGGTATTTTCAGCCGGGACAACGCAGGCACAGTTCATCAAGAAACTGGGCGACGCCGCACAGAAGGCCGCCGAAAATGCGGCAACCCGCAAAACCGAGCAGAAAGTTGACGAGGCCGTCAGCAAAAGTATCGACAAGGCCACCGACCCCGACACGTACAAAAACGACGAAAAGGCCGCCACAGAAAAGGCGAAAGACTGGACTTGCCCCGCATGTAAACATGCGGGTAACACCGGCAAGTTCTGTGCCGAGTGCGGCGCCAAACAACCTGACGCCTCCGGCTGGACATGCCCTTCATGCAAGCATAAAGGCAACACCGGCAAGTTCTGCGTCGAGTGCGGCGCCAAACAGCCCGATGCCGCTTCGACAGGCGCAGCAACAGGAACAGCCGCAACCAAAGAGGCTGCTTCAGCAAGTTCGGAAGCCTCAGCAACTGCCGAAACTGACGAAGCCCCCGCCACCCCAAAAGCCGCAGAAATGGCTTATGCCAAAAGCGACTTCGTGCCGGGCGACGAGATTATCTTCTCCGACGACTTCGCCAACGAACAGATGGGCGAGTTCCCA
>JAISSS010000063.1 GCA_031272965.1 Bacteroidales bacterium
GGCCAAAAGAAACCGTACTCGGCGTTAAAAAATTAACCCAAGCCTCGATTTGTGCCGTTAATATTATCGAAAGGTTATCTTTCATGTCAGCAATATCTGTTTCTGATTTCGCGTCAAAGGTAGGTATTTTTTTGATACGTCCGACATTCGGGGTAATTTTTTCAACCGGACCAGGCCGTCTGTTATGGTCGTGTTGAGCAGGGGATTGCGGGTCAAGCCCGCAATGACGGAGTGAGTGTCCGCAATGACGAGGCTCACGAGGCATAGATGCATGTCCGTAATGACAGGGAATCGCCTCGCAGTGCAGGGGTATATTGTTAATTCTATATTATTATTTATGAAACTACTGCTTACATATAAATTGGAAGTTTTAAGTTTAAAGACGACACACTGTGCAGTCATGCATGGTGCGTCGTTGCTGTCGGTTGTTCTTACAGAAACGACAGGCAAAGCTGTGGCTGAATTCGTATTGTGGCAGAGTTGCATTACCGGACGTTGCGACATGGCCACAGGCAAAACTTTTTTACTTGCGTTTTGCTGGAATGAAATTGATTAATCAGGCTTTTCTCTTTTGGTTCTTGGAGTTTCTTCGTTCTTGAATATCGCAGTTGCTTTCAGCGGCATGTGATTTTGTATAAGCATAACCGTATGCCGGTTTTGTCAGGACAGTATTTTTAACTTTAATTCACTTATAACCTCCCGTCATCGTGTGACGGGAGGTTATAAGTGAGGTATTATTTCTAATAGTATTAAGATTGTGAGAAATCACACGAATCAAAGCTGTTTCTAATTAAAAATTTGTTTTAATCAAAAAATTAATTGTATTTTTGCAGCCGAAGTTTTTAATACAACGAATATGGCACAGCAAAAGGCAAAAGAGGCTATTGACGCCTCAACTGAAGAAAAAATAAAGAACGCGGCACGGACGGTCTTTCAGAAGAAGGGCTATGCGGCGGCGCGAACCCGCGATATAGCCGAAGAAGCGGGCATAAATCTCGCCTTGCTCAACTACTACTTCCGCAGCAAGGAGAAGCTGTTCGAACTCATTATAATAGAAACATTTACGGGATTCTATCAAAGTATGGTAAGCGTGATTAACGACGACAGTACCGATTTTAAGCAGAAATTGGAGCTGTTTGTTACAAAGTACATTAACCTGCTGTTGAAGGACGAAAATATCCCGTTTTTCATATTGGGCGAAATTCGGAATCATCCTGAACAATTGTTCGATAAAATCTCACTCAGAGACACTTTTATAAACTCGGTTTATTACCGGCAGTTCAACGAGGAAGTCGCTAAAGGCGCTATTTCTGAATCCTGTCCTGTCCAGTTCATGATGAATGTTATGGGGTTAGTCATTTTCCCCTTCCTTGCCAGGCCTCTGTTAAAAACGATTGGGGGCATGAAGGATTCTCAATACAACCAGCTTATGCAGGAACGCAAAAGGCTCATCCCAGTATGGATTGACGCCATTTTGTCAGTGAAATAATTTTTTTACGCCCTAATTAAACAGATGATTAAAATAAAAGATTAAAAACAGTAACAGAATGAACTCCGACAATATTTACAGAACAGGCATCGACATCGGCTCGACTACGTTAAAGACGGTTGTTTTGGACGATAGCGGCGCCATTGTTCATAAATCTTACGTCCGCCACAAGACCGATATCAACGGTACGCTGGTTGCCGCATTGGATGCTTGCAGAGAGGCGGTGTGCAATGCCCCTGCCGAACCGCAGTTTTCCATTAAAATCACCGGCTCGGCCGGCATGGGCATTGCCGAGCGCTGCAATTTGCCTTTTATGCAGGAAGTCGTGGCTGCAGTGGAGGTGGCAAAAAAACTGTATCCTGCTGTCCGGACGCTGATAGACTTAGGCGGAGAAGACGCCAAGATGGTCTTCTTCGCGGACGGCAGGCAGCCGGACATCCGCATGAATGGCTCGTGTGCAGGCGGAACGGGTGCATTCATCGACCAGATGGCTGATTTGATGAACATCGCCGTCGAAGAACTCGGAGAGCTGGCAGCGCAAGGCGACAAAATCTATCCGGTAGCCTCGCGCTGTGGCGTATTCGCCAAAACCGACGTGCAAAACCTGATTGCAAGGGAAGCCACCTCGGCCGATATTGCCCTGTCAATACTCCACGCCGTCGCCCTGCAAAGCATCACTACTCTGGCGCGGGGGCATGAGATACTGCCGAAAATACTTTGCATTGGCGGCCCGCTCACCTTTATTCCCGCTCTGCGAAAAGCCTTCGTAAAAGTACTTGGAATTAATGCAGGCGAAATCACTGTGCCCGAAAACAGCCAGTATTTTCCGGCATGGGGATGTGCCCTGCTCGCTTAATACAAAAAGAAAATGGCAAAAACATATAAACTATCGGAACTGAAAGCATTGATACATGCAAATGCGACGGCGGGATGCACAGCCTCTATGCCGCCGCTGTTTGAAAGTGAAGCAGCGTATGAACAGTGGAAAAAGCAACGGAATGTTAAACAGCTGCGGCGACGCAAGGAAAGCCTGACAGACGCGACAAGACTCTTTCTCGGCATCGACAGCGGCTCCACAACAACCAAAATCCTCATCATAGACGAAAATGACCGTATCGTTTTCGCATGGTATGCCGCCAATCAGGGAAATCCGCTGGCAAAAGCCATCGACGGTCTGCATGAATTTGAGAAAAGCATGTATGTTGAACAAATAAATACTGGCAGGGAAGAAATTCGTGAAAAGCCGTTCAATCCGCGTCATCCGTGTGCTAAATCGCCCCTGCAAAACATCGCTGCCTCTTGTGCCACAGGCTATGGTGAAGAGCTGGTAAAATCAGCCCTCAATCTTGACTTCGGAATAGTGGAGACTGTAGCCCATTTTACGGGGGCGCAATATGCCGACCCGGATGTGTCTTTTATACTCGACATCGGCGGACAGGACATGAAGTCCATCTTCGTGGAAAACGGCGCCATCTCGCGCATGGAACTCAATGAGGCCTGCTCGTCGGGCTGCGGCTCCTTCCTGCAGAACTTCGCAGCAACCATGAACATGAGTTTGCCGAGCTTTACGAATGTCGCCTGCACTGCACAGGCGCCTGCCGACCTGGGAACGCGCTGCACTGTGTTCATGAACTCGAAAGTTAAACAGGCGTTGCGCGAAAACGCCACTATCGGCGACATTGCCGCAGGATTGGCCTGCTCGACCGTCAAAAACTGCCTGTTCAAAGTGCTCAAAATAAATAACCTGAACAGCTTGGGAGAGCATATCGTGGTACAGGGAGGAGCTTTCCGCAACGATGCTGTCTATCGGGCACTCGAACAGCTGAGCGGCAAGCATGTCAGCTCTACCGACATGCCCGAAATGATGGGAGCTCTGGGCGCCGCGCTCTATGCCAGAAAACAGGCGGCAGGAAAGACGGGCAACAAGCTCGTGTCGGTGAGCGATATGCCGACGCCGGAAACCAAAGAACTCGAATGTAAGGGATGCAGCAACGCCTGCCGTGTCTTGCGGTTCCGTTTTGCCAATGGCAATGTCTGCTTCGCAGGCAACAAGTGCGAAAAAGTGTTCTTCAACAAAGCCACCACTTCCCGGAAAGGCTACAATGCCTTTGAAGAAAAAAGCACTGCATTATTCGGCGCTAAGACAGGCGCCGACAGTACCCCCGCAGAAATCAGTGAAAAGCCGTCCAATCCGTGTCGTCAGTGTGCGCCCCTCAAAATCGGCATCCCGCGTGTCCTCAACATGTATGAAAACTACCCGTTTTGGCAGACGCTGCTCGAAGAATGTGGCTTTGAAGTAGTACTATCGCCCGAATCGACCATGAAACTTTATGAAAAGGGTGCAGGATACGTGATGTCCGACAATCTCTGTTTCCCTGCCAAATTGGTGCAGGGGCACGTGCTGGCGCTGCTCGAAGCTGGCGTTGACCGCATCTTTTATCCCCTCGTGATGAGAGAAGAAAAGGAAGCGGAAAGTATGTGCAATTCTTACAACTGCCCGATAGTGAGCGGATACCCCGATGTAATACGCAGCGCCATCGCCCCTGAAGATAAATATGGTGTGCCGCTGGACAAACCCGTCATCACTTTTCACGATGAAAAAATCCTGAAAGAACAGTGTCGCACCGTCATTGCGAGCTTGCCCCGCAATATATGCGGCGAGCAGGAGATTATGGCGTCCGCTGCAATGACAGAAGCCCGATTTGATGCCGCTTTTGCCAGAGCCAGCGCCGTCCGCCATACGTGGAAAGCTGCCTTTGTTGCACACCAGCAGGATGTACTCAAAAACTGTATTGACAATGGCGCACTCTGCATCATCGTGGCCGGACGCCCCTATCATGCTGACCCGCTTATACAGCAAAAAGTCGGACAGATACTCTCCGACCTCGGCGCTCATGTGCTCACGGACGATGTGTTCTGCGCCGAAAACAGCAATGGCTTCCGGCGCCTCAACATGGTGTCGCAATGGAGCTATCCGAACCGCGCTGTACATGCCGCGCTCAATGTGGCCAAACTGCCCGAAAACGTGCAATTTCTGCAACTCAACTCCTTCGGCTGCGGCCCTGATTCTTTTCTGATAGATGAAATCGGGGAAATCCTGCGGCAGGTCGGAAAGCCCCATACGGTCTTGCGGATAGATGAAATTGCCAGTCCGGGAAGCATCCGTCTCAGGCTGCGCTCCCTGATAGAATCGCTGCGTAACGCAGAAACCATGCCGGGACGCGGGAAAGAATACGTCGGCTATAAAACAGCCTACACTAAGCGTGACCGGCGCAAAACAATACTCATCCCCTGGTTTGCCGATTTCCTCTCGCCCTTTCTGCCCGCCATAGGAAAGCTGGGAGGATACCGTGTCGTAAATCTTCCGAAAGCAAACCGGCATACAGTTGACGCGGGACTGAAGTATGGCAACAACGAAGTATGCTATCCGGCCACAAGAATATTGGGCGACATCATCACCGTGCTGCAATCGGGCAAATACAGTCCGGCGGATGTCGTCGTAGCTATCAGCCAGACCGGAGGCCAATGTAGGGCCACCAACTATTTGGCGCTCATCAAAACCGGTCTCAAAAATGCAGGCTTCGACAGCATTCCGGTGCTGGCAATCACGGGCGGAAAGGTCTATCAGAACGAGCAGAAAGACTTCGACTTTCCGTTGCTGAAATGCGCAAATATCATCGTGCATACGCTGCTGTATGCCGACAGTCTGCAACAAATGTTCGCCTCCTCTGTTGTGCGCGAAGTGCACACAGGCGATACGCAGGCGCTCTTTGACATGTATATCGTCCGCGGAATCGAAGCTGTAGAACGCAACAGCTCGAAAATGCTGCTTAAACTCCTCGAACAGGCCGTCGAAGATTTTAACAGGGTGGAAATTGAAGCCCGCACAGCAGAAAAAATCGGACTGGCAGGCGAGATATATCTGAAATACAACAGCTACGCGCAGGCGCATGTCAGCGACTGGCTGCGTATGCAGGGCGTAGAAGTCGTTACGCCTCCCGTCATGGATTTCTTTATGCAGTATTTTGTGAACGCGCAGGTCAATGATATTACGGGGGTAGAACGGAAAGCTTTGACAGAGCGCCTGCTAAGTCCGACAGCGCTGAGGATGCTGAACCGACGCATCGAAAAAGTGAACGGCATAATGAAAAGCTACTGTCGCTACCGTCCGGCAGAAACCATCTTTGAAAAAGCCGACTGTGCCGCCGAAATCCTCGACCTTTCCAATCAGTTCGGGGAAGGCTGGCAAATAGCCGCGGAAGTGGCTGCTTGTGCCCGTAGCGGCATCCACAAAGTGATATGCCTCCAGCCTTTCGGATGCATCGCCAACCATGTCGTAGCCAAAGGTGTTGAGCGTCGCCTCAAAAAATTCTACCCGCAAATGAATCTGCTCTTTCTCGACATCGACGGTGGCACAGCTGAAGTTAATCTGCAAAATCGTCTCCACTTTATGCTTGCCCATCCTGAGAGGCAGGAAGCGGGATAATTTTGGGGCTATATGCCGGACCGCTTGTCGTCGCGCAGTTGCCTGTATTGGTGGTTGGCGAAGACAAATTCCTGTAGCTTGCGGTTTCCGGCATAGAGTATTTCGGTTTTATTGCCTGTCCATTCCACCTGTCCTTCGCTGATAAAGAGGATTTTGTCGCCTATTTCCATCACGGAGTTCATGTCGTGGGTATTGACGATTGTGGTGATATTAAATTCGGTGGTGATGCCGTATATCAGGGTGTCGATAACTTTTGCGGTTTCTGGGTCGAGGCCGGAATTAGGCTCGTCGCAGAAGAGGTATGGCGGGTTGAGCACGATGGCGCGGGCAATGGCGACCCGTTTTTGCATACCGCCGGATATTTCGGCAGGCGATAGCCGTTGCACGTCGCGGGCGATGTTTACGCGGTCGAGGCAGAAGTCAATCCGCTTTTGCTTTTCGGTCGCGGTTTGGGTGGTGAACATGTCTAAGGGGAAGCGGACATTTTCGGCCACCGTAAGAGAATCGAACAGGGCGCCCCCCTGAAATACCATTCCGATTTCCCGGCGCAACAACTTCCTTTCGCGGGACGACATGCCGGTAAAATCGCGCTCTCCGTAGAATATCCGTCCGCTGTCAACCTCATGCAGCCCCACAATGGATTTGAGCAGTACCGTTTTGCCCGACCCCGATTTGCCGATTATCAGGTTGGTCTGTCCCTGACTGAACTCGGCGGTGATGTTGTTGAGTACCGTCTTGCCGTCGAAGGACTTGTACAGGTTTTCTACACGCACCATAGTTCAAAAAAGTATTTGGGTTAATATCAGGTCAAGTACCAGAACCAGGATATTGGTATTGATGACCGCACGTGTACTGGCGGCGCCCACTTCAAAGGCGCCCCCCTCTACGTAGTAGCCGAAATAGGCAGGTACTGACGAGACTAAGAAGCCGAAGAACAGCGACTTGAACGCCGACAGATAGACGAAACGCGGTACAAACAGGTACCTGATTCCTCCCAAATAGTCAGCTGCAGAGATGGCGCCCATCGCCGGTCCCACAATCAGCCCGCCAACTAATCCGCAGAAGACGCTCAGGATATATAGAAACGGGAACACGAATATCACAGCGGTGATTTTGGGCATGATGAGATAGCAGGCCGAATTGACGCCCATAATTTCGAGCGAATCTATCTGTTCGGTTACGCGCATGGTGCCCAGCTCGGAGGCGATATTTGAGCCTATCTTGCCGGTCATAATCATGGCCATAATGGTACACGAAAATTCCAGAATCAGCGTATCGCGGTTGGCAAGGCCCACCAAATAGCGGGGTATCAGCGGGTTTACCAGATTATACGACAACTGCAGCGTGATAATGGCGCCGATGAAGCTCGACAGAATCATCACTAATCCTACGGAATTGACGCCCAGCGATTCAATCTCCGTGAACAGTTTCGCGGTGTACATCCGGAGGCGTTCCGGCCGGGAGAACACTTTCCCCAGCAACGCGAAATAGCGTCCTGTATGTGCAAGAAAAGTCACTGCATCTGTATAATTTGCGGTTGCTCAGCTCGCGCTGATAAGCTCTTCAGCCCGTTGCAGGATTTTTTCGTCGTCAAGCAACACTATTCCGCCGTTAGGGCCCGGCTCTATATGCAGGCCCACCGACTTGCCGTTCTTGTAGTTCGCCCCTCCGAAGTAGTTGCGAATGGTCTCTTCAGTAACACTGAACTCGCCGGCCAGCTCGCGAATCGCGCCGTCCGGCAGACTGTCTTTAATCTTTCTCAGTTCGTTGAACGTTATCTTTCGCTCCATATCTTAAACTGTTTCTTATGGTTAATATCGAAATAGAATGTAAAGTTAAATATAAAATTACTTACATGTTCAGATTTAACATTTTTTAATCATGAACTTTACCATTTATATACAATGGAATTGATGTTCATGCCGGCGCCGATAGAGCAGAGAACGATGTTGTCGCCTTCTCGAATTTCGTGGCCGGGCATATTGTTCTTGACGATGAGGTCCAGCAGAGTGGGTACTGTGGCGGTCGAAGAATTGCCCAGATACCGGATACTCATGGGCATAATGTTGTCCGGCATGTTCTTGTCATACAGCCTGAAGAGTTGCTTAACGATAGCTTCATCCATCTTTTCGTTGGCCTGATGGATGAGTATTTTTTTGATGTCAAGGATGTCGAGGCCGGCCTTGTCGATGCTGTCTTTGACGCTTGCGGCCACATTGGTTAGGGCATACACATAGACTTTATGGCCGGCCATTTTAATGAGTCGCTCGGCGGGGTTATGTGCGGGGTTATATGAGCGGCCGAGGTTGAGCAGGTTCAGGTAGGGGTTGCAGTCGGAGCGGCTGCTGTGGGCGATGATTCCGGTGGGGGTATCGCTGTCTACGGCCTCGACGACGGTGGCGCCGGCGCCGTCCGAGAATATCATGGCGTCGCGGTCGTAGGGGTCGGCGATACGGGACAGCAGGTCGGAGCCGATAACGAGGCCGCGGGTGAAGGTCTTGCTGGTCAGGTATGCGTTGGCCACAATCATTCCCTGTGTCCATCCGGGGCAGCCGGAGATGAGGTCGTGGCAAATACATGCCGGATTGGATATTTCCAGCAGCTTCTTGACCCGGTTGGCCAGCGATGGCATGCAGTCGCATCGGCTGTTGCCGTATGCCACGTCGCCGAAGTTGTGGCAACAGATGATAAAATCGAGCGATTCGCGGTCAATGCTGCCGCTGTTGAGCGCGGCTTCGGCTGCCTTCGCGGCGATGTCGGAATTGACCTCGTCATGGGTTGCCCAGCGCCGCTCGGCTATGTTGGTTATCTCGTAGAACTTGCGCACTATCTCCTCGTTAGACTTGTCAAACGGCTTGCCGGTTGCGGGGTCATAGAAGGTGTAATTGAGAAAATGTTCATTTGTTACCACATCCGCCGGAACATAACTGCCGGTTGCGATAATTTTGGTATATATTTGCTTATTCATTTGTGTAATATTGTTTCAATTCAAGATTGACGCCATCAAAGACGCCGTAGGAATAGAAGTTGAACCAGTCTCCCAGATTAATCAGTCGGGCATGGGCTCCCACCGGGATGTCGAACATCAGGTGGCGGTGTCCGAACACGAAGTAATCTATCTGTTCGGTGTCTAATACTTTCAGCGCGTAGCGGTATGTTTCCTCGTCCGTATTTTTGAACGGTTCGGATGGCTTTGAGAGGCGGCTTTTTTTCGACAGTTTATGGGCAAGATACAGGCCTGCGTCAGGATGCAGCAGGGTTTTGAAGCCCCATTGAGCGAACCGGTTTGAGAACACTTTTTTCATCAGCAGGTAGCCTTTGTCGGTCGGGTTGAGGCCGTCACCATGCGCCAGCAGGAACTTCTTGCTGCCAATGGTGGTGCGCCATTCATGGCGGTGGACGGTCAGGCCGAGTTCCTGTTCCAGATAGTCGAAAGTCCACCCGTCATGATTTCCGGTGAAGAAATGTACGGGGATTCCGGCGTCGGCGATTTCGGCGATTTTAGCCAGCGGGCGGATAAATCCTTTGGGGATTACGCGGCGGTACTCAAACCAGCAGTCGAACAAGTCGCCCAGCAGGAACAGCGCTCCCGCCTGGTGACGTATCATGGCCAGCCAGTCGGTAAAGAGGCGCTCGCGTTGCCTGTTATTGTGCAATGCGGGCGCTCCCAGATGCACATCCGAGACGAAAAATGTCTTGCTGTTAACTGCCCCCGTCATTTCAAGACTTGCTGAATTTTCTGTTCCAACTGTGGCCCTTTAAGGTTGACCCCGATAACGATGCCGTCTTTGTCGAGCAGGTAGTTCCACGGAATCTGCTTAACGTTATAGGGCAGGGTGGCTTTGATGCTGCCCTTCATATCGCCGACATTTGTCCATGTCAGGTGGTCGTCTTCGATGGCTTTGTGCCACAGGTAGCGGTCGGTGTCGGTGCTCACCTGATAGATGTCGAAGCCCTTGTCGTGGTATTTCTGGTACAGTTCTGCCAATACGGGGTTCACAATGCGGGAGCCCTCGTCGGCAGCCGCCCAGAAATGCAGCAGTACATATTTGCCACGGAAGGCGCTGAGCGGCACATCATTGCCGTCCCGGTCTGGCAGGGTGATGTCGATGCTGTTCTCGCCATACTCGTCAACTAACTGCTTCAGCACTGCCGATTGCCTGGCTGCTTCCGCTTCCCGCATCAGTTGCAGCGTGTTGTTATACAGCGCCTGCGTGTGTTCGGACTGGGGAAAGAAATTATGCAGCGCTGTGGCGGCCACTTTCAGGGAATGGAGGTCCTGAATGACATAGTTCTTCTCGTCGAATTTCTGGTACAGCGCCAGAACGCTGGCCATCGAGAACGGATGTTTCATCACGAAGTCTTTGGAAAAGTCTATCTGGGTCTGCCTTATACGGTGATATTCATCGTCCAGAGCCTTGTTGCGTCGGGCAAAATCGGGATTTGCGGCAAGAGTAAGCTGTAAGGCGCGGATAGAATCCAGCCGCAACTTCGTCACCCACAGATGCCGGTTGAGTTCCTGCACTAACAGGGAGCCTTCGGAGCCTGTTACGGCATAATTATAGGTAAAGTCGGACGCATCGCTGGTGATGCTGATATGCTCGGCCGAATCAACTAACAGAGTGATAAAGTTGTTCTTCCCTTTCAGCCGTAGCAGATAGAAAGTGGGATACCCTACCGCGCCGGAGAACCGGAACGTCCCCTCTTCGGTCAGCTTGACCGAATCGACGTTCACTGTGGTGGATACTTTCAACTCGTCCAAATACAGATATTGCCCTTCCGCGTTGGTAATTTTGCCGTCAACGATGAACTTCGGGCTGTCGCTGCATGCAGCCAGCAGTACAATAAAAAGAATTCCGTAATATCTTCTCACGATAAAAAATCTAACCTTATAATTTCAGCGTGTAAAAATAGTTAATTCTTTCTTATGACATACCGTATTGAGAAAAACTTTTAACAGAGCAGCGAAAAAAAGATGTATTTTTGGGCTGCAAAAACGGACAACGCATGAACATTTACAATGGCACCCGCAGCTTTCAGGTTGACAGGCCAATATTAACAGTAGGTTCTTTTGATGGCGTACATCTGGGACACATCAAGGTACTTAGCCGCTTGACGGAACTCGCACACCGCCATAACGGGGTTCCGGTGGTCTTTACCTTCGCGCCACACCCGCGGCAGATACTGTTTCCCGATGAAAAAATGCAGTTACTCACAACCACAGATGAAAAAATTGTTTACTTTCAGCGCACGGGAATTAACCATTTAATAATATATCCGTTCACAAAAGAGTTTGCCTCTATGAACTATGCCGACTTTGTTCACCGCATACTTGTTGAACAGCTGCATATCCGTGCCTTAGTGGTGGGACATGACCACCGCTTCGGTGCTAACAGGGAAGGCGCTTTTGAACGGCTGCTGCAACTGTCCGCAGAACAGGGATTCGTGGTGGAACAGTCGGACGCTCTCGCTGCTGACGGAACCAATATCAGCTCGACCTGCATACGCCGTGCCTTGATGGAAGGGCGCTTGGACCGTGCCAATCATTGTCTGGGTTACAACTACAGCCTTTGCGGGACAGTGGTTAAGGGGCGCCAACTTGGGCGCCAACTCGGATTTCCTACTGCCAACATTCGTATCACCGACCCTGCAAAGCTCATTCCCGCCAGCGGCGTATATGGCGCCAGCGTACATGTCGATGGCCAGCGTTATTGCGGGATGCTCAACATCGGACGTAATCCCTCGGTTGGTCAACCGTTGCAGGAACCGGCCATCGAAGTGCATATCCTCAATTTTGACGGCAATTTATATGGCCATGATATTACGGTGGAACTTGTATTTCGACTTCGTGATGAACAAAAGTTTACTTCTATCGAGGCTCTCCGCAACCGGCTGAAAGCCGACCGCTTGAAAATTGTTGAAGCCCTTGAACATTTATGCGTTTAACTGATTGACGATTCAACGTTCCTGTCGTTTTCCGCTGATTTTTTCGAGGATGCTGATTACGTTACGGCATAGGCGTGGTTCGACGCTTAGCGGTGCATTATTGACCAATGCGTCATAGACGTTGTCGTAGAAAGCGAGGTAGTTCCCGGGCAGGGTCTCGACGGTTCCGCAGATGTGCAGGCCATTGATGTCGGTATTTATTTTTCCCCAGTGTTCGGGCGCTTCCTGTCCCCAGTTGGGGGCGTCGGGGTTTTCTCCGCGTTTGAGGCGTTCTTCCTGCGGGTCTATTCCGTATTTATGAAAAGAGCCGAGCGTTCCATGCAGGCTGTAGCGTGGCCCCGGTTCTCTGACGAGGTAAGAGCATTTCAGTGTTACGGCTAATCCGGGGTAGCGGAAGCGCACGTCGTAGAAGTCTGTTGCCGCGCCGCCGTCACGGAACACATCTGTGCGGGCAGATACGGATTCGGGCATTCCGAACAGCGTAACGGCCTGGTCTATCATGTGCGAGCCGAGATTATACAGCACCCCGCTGTTAATAGCGCCGTCTTCTTTCCATGTGTTGGGCTGGATGTAGTTGCGGTAGCGGTCGAAGCGGGCTTCAAATTCCACGAGGCGGCCCAGCATCCCGGTTTCCACGATTTTACGGACGGTGAGGAAGTCGCCATCCCATCGGCGATTTTGGAATACTGTGAGTATCAGCCCTTTTGAGGCGGCAATATGGATGAGCTCGTCGGCTTCTGCGGCTGTTTGGGTGAACGGCTTTTCGACGACAACATGTTTGCCCGCTTCCAAAGCCTGCTTGGCCATCGGGAAGTGCAGGCGGTCGGGAGTGTTAACTATCACTAAATCAACGTCGCGGGCATTGAGGATGTAGTTGTATGCACGGACGGTTTCGGCGTCGGGGCAGCTGAGCGCCGCGAGGCTTTTGGTACGTTCCAGAACTTTCGTAATTTTAAACCCAGGATGTACTTTCAGCAGCGGGGCGTGGAATACCGCGCCTGACATGCCGAAAGAGGCGAGCGCGGTGCGGATGACGGTATTCATGTGTTTCTGAGCAATTAATTATACAAAAATAAAAGCCGGCGTCCTTCTGACAACCGGCAATTAGAAAACGTTAGTTATATCGTAATTATTCCGAAACTACTTCGAAGGGGAAATCCACGATAACTTCTCTGTGGAGTTTTATTTTTGCGGTGAATTTTCCCACTTCTTTGACAGTGTCGGCCGCTATCTTAATTTGTTTGCGGTCAATATCGAATCCGAGTTTGGCGATAGCTTCGGCCAGCTGGATAGTGTTTACGGAGCCGAAGATTTTGCCTGTTGCGCTGGTTTTGGCGCCGATAACGACGGTTTTTCCCTCTAATTGGGCGGCCATAGCGAGCGCTTCGTCTTTGAGTTTGGCCTCTTTATGGGCGCGCTGGCGGATGTTCTCAGCCAGTACTTTTTTTGATGTAGCATTGGCGACAATCGCCATCTTCTGGGGAATCAGGAAGTTGCGGCCGTAGCCGTCCTTGACGGTAACGATGTCGTCTTTGCTCCCCAGATTTTGGACATCCTGTAACAAAATAATTTCCATTTCTTTCTGTCGATTTATTATTTTAACATGTCTGTTACAAATGGCAGCAGGGCCAGATGTCGGGCGCGTTTTACGGCTTGCGCCACTTTGCGCTGGAACTTCAGGGAGGTTCCTGTGATACGGCGCGGCAGGATGCGTCCCTGCTCGTTAAGGAACCGCTTCAGAAATTCGGGGTCCTTATAGTCAACGTACTTGATGTTGTTACGTTTAAACCGGCAGTATTTTTTCTTCTTTACTTCTACCGATTGCGGGGTTAAATACCTGATTTCTCCTTGATTATTTGCCATTTCTTAGCCCTCCTTTACTGTTGATGTGGTTGTTGGTGCGGCAGCGGCCTCTGTTGCGACGGCCTGACGTTTGTTCCTGCGCTTTTCGCTATACTCTACCGCGTATTTGTCTAAGCGGAATGTCAGGAAGCGGATGATGCGCTCGTCGCGCCGGTACTGGATTTCAAGGGTACGGACGAACTCAGGCTCCGCCTTAAATTCGAACAAGTGATAGAACCCTGTCGTCTTCTTCTGGATGGGATAGGCCAGCTTGCGCAATCCCCAATCCTCTTCATTGACTATCTCGCCCCCGCCGGAGGTGATGATGTCTTTGAACTTTGTTACCGCTTCCTTCATCTGACTGTCAGACAAAACGGGAGTTAAAATGAAAACGGTTTCATACTGGTTTTTCATAAAACACCTGATTATTAGTTGTTTAAAAAAATTATTCTTTAAAAGCGGCGCAAAGATATACACTTTTTCGATACGACGTACATTTTACCTGAAATATTTGCGTTTTTTTAAGATTCGGCTTAACATAGCCCTGAAAATCGCCTCATATAATATAATGTGAACAGTTATCGGAATAATATTTATACCTTTGTGGCTGAAATAACAGTCATTCTAAAAAAATATGAGAAAGAAAGTAGTTGCCGGCAACTGGAAGTGTAATACCACGTTCCAGGAAGGCATTGAACTGGCGAAAGCCGTAAACAGTCTGGTGGTCGAGAAGGGCGCCGAGGATGTAACAGTCATTGTGGGTACCCCCTTTACGCATCTGGCGAAGGTTGTGGAATCCGTGGATACTGCCCGCGTAGGGGTTGCTGCCCAGAACTGCGCAGCCGAGCCTAAAGGGGCCTTCACAGGAGAAGTGTCGGCGGCAATGGTCAAATCCACTGGCGCTCAATACGTGATACTTGGCCATTCCGAGCGCCGTGAATACTATGGCGAAACGAGCGAAATCCTGAACAAAAAGCTCAAACTCGCTTTGGAGAACGGCCTCACCCCTATATATTGCTGTGGCGAGGCATTGCCTGTGCGTGAAGCCAATACGCAGAACGCTTTCGTGGGGCAGCAGTTGGAGGAGACCATATTCAGGCTGCCGGAAGCCGACTTCCGCAAGCTCATCATCGCCTATGAGCCTATCTGGGCTATCGGTACCGGCAAAACCGCCACCGCCGAGCAGGCTCAGGAAATGCTTGCGTACATCCGCGAACTCATCCGCGCAAAATATGGCGACGCTGTGGCACAGGATACATCCCTGCTCTATGGCGGCAGCGCTAATGCCAAGAACGCCGCCGAGCTGTTTGCCAAGCCCGACATTGACGGTGGTCTCATCGGAGGCGCCTCGCTGAAGCCTGACGATTTCATCGTTATTGTGAACGCTTATTGAGGCACAATTATTATAAACAATAGTTCAATATGAATATATTGGTACGCTTTTTCAGCAGCATTTTGCTGGCAATGATATGGTTTTATCGCCATGTCATATCGCCGCTGTTTCCGCCGTCATGTCGCCACGTGCCTACCTGTTCGCAGTATGCCATTGACGCCATCAAAATACACGGACCGTTTCGCGGCGTCTGGATGGCCATCAAACGCATCTGCCGGTGCACCCCGTGGGGAACCAGCGGCTATGACCCCGTACCTGAAAAACATTGAAGAAATTATTGAATTATTGAGCAGAAAGATTATTGAATAGAAGTAACGAATAAACAACAAAAAAAATATGGCAAATTATTTTAATACGCTTCCATTACGCCTGCAGCTGGAACAATTAGGGACTTGCCGGTTTATGGACAAGTCTGAATTTGCGGACGGCGCAGAAGCGTTACGGGGCAAAAAAATTGTGATTGTAGGCGCGGGTGCGCAGGGCCTCAATCAGGGCCTCAACATGCGCGATTCGGGGTTGGACATTGCGTATGCCCTGCGCGATTCGGCTATCAGGGAGCAGCGTCAGTCCTGGAAAAGCGTTACCGGCAACGACTTCAACGTGGGAACTTATCAGGAGATGATACCCACCGCCGACCTGGTGATTAACCTGACGCCCGACAAGCAACATTCCGGCGTGGTGAACGCAGTGATGCCTCTGATGAAACATGGTGCGGTGCTGTCATATTCGCACGGCTTCAACATAGTGGAAGAAGGAATGCAAATCCGCAAGGACATCACCGTCATCATGGTTGCCCCTAAAGCCCCCGGTTCGGAAGTGCGCGAAGAGTATAAACGCGGCTTCGGCGTCCCCACGCTGATTGCGGTTCATCCCGACAACGACCCCAACGGCAACGGGCTGGAACTGGCCAAGGCATACGCTGTGGCAACCGGCGCTGACCGCGCAGGTGTGCTGCAATCTTCTTTCGTGGCCGAAGTGAAATCAGACCTGATGGGCGAGCAGACAATCCTCTGCGGACTGCTGCAAACCGGCTCCATCCTGGCCTTCAATAAGATGCTCGAAAATGGCGTCGAGGCCGCATACGCCTCAAAACTCATCCAGTATGGATGGGAGGTCATCACCGAAGCGCTCAAACACGGTGGCATTACCAACATGTTAGACCGCCTCTCAAATCCCGCCAAAATCAAGGCCTTCGAGCTGGCCTTCGAGCTGAAGAACATTATGCGGCCGCTCTTCCGCAAGCACATGGACGACATCATGAGCGGCGAATTTTCCGCAACTATGATGAAAGATTGGGCCGACGGCGACCGCAAACTGCTGACATGGCGTGCCGAAACTGCCGAAACAGGATTCGAGAAAACCCCGTCAACCACAGCCGACATCAGTGAACAGGAATACTTCGACAACGGTGTTCTGCTGCTGGCCTTCGTGAAATCTGGCGTCGAGCTGGCCTTCGAGACCATGATTGAAGCCGGAATCAAGCCGGAATCGGCCTACTACGAATCCCTGCATGAGGTGCCGCTTATCGCCAATACCATCGCCCGTAAGAAGCTGTATGAGATGAACCGTACCATCTCCGACACCGCCGAATACGGATGCTACCTCTTCGACCATGCCTGCAAACCCCTGCTGGCCGACTTCATGAAGAGTCTTGACGGCGACGTCATCGGGAAACCATACGGCGCCGGACGCGATAACAGCGTGGACAATGCCCGCCTCATCGCCGTCAATCACCTCATCCGCACTCACCCTGTGGAGAGCGTCGGCGCCCGCCTGCGTGCGTCGATGACCGCAATGAAAAAACTTATTTGAGCATAAGTGCAGTTTGGGGGCACACCACCAATGTGCCCCCAAATATCTGCAAAATTTGGCATCCAATATATCAAATATTAACTAAAAGAACATCAAAATGAACACTGCATCTGTAAACCGAAAAACAACGGACGTAACATCCGCTTCTATCCGTCCGGATTCTGCCGCGGGAAAATTCCTGCTGGCTGCAACAGCGCTACTGCTTGGCGCCTCTACACCCACCTCCCCCCTCAAAGAAATATCACCAGTAATCGGCGATACCCCAATCATCAGCAGCGTTGCCGAATCTCAGTTCCAAACCGAGAAGAAACAATTCAAGGAGCTGTCGGAAATTATGGCTTCATATTCCAATTATGAAACCGCCAAACAGCAGTTAAACGAACAGCAATTAGCGCTGCTCGAAAAAGGCGAGGCCAGATATACCAAAACCGACTTGTGGGATATAAGTCCCTATGGCTGTAGCTGGTATTGCGGCGGCGGCCCGTCAAAAATTACCGCAAGTTCGGAACTGTCGCCCATACAGGACCAAAAGTTGTCTTACGCTGCCCCCCAAGCGCATGACTGGTCTCTCAAAACCGCATGGGTGGAAGGCGTTGCAGGCTACGGCATCGGCGAATATCTGAACTACAAGTTCGATAAGAACTCGCCGCCGGTAACTGCCGTCTCTATCTACAACGGATACCTGAAATCGGAACAGATTTGGCGCAACAATGCACGGGTAAAACAGCTGAAGATGTATGTTAACAATGTTCCTTACGCCATCCTCAACCTGCAGGACATCATGTCCCGCCAAACGTTCCAGCTCGCCCCCAAGCCCGGACTACAGGGCAAAGATGCCGACATGTACATCAAGTTTGAGATATTAAGCGTATATGAGGGCGACAAGTTCGAGGATACGGCCATTTCGGAGATGGAGTTTGACGGCACCGGCGTACACTGTTTCGCAAAAGGCACCCCCGTAACAACTCCTCACGGCACAAAACCCATCGAACAAATTTGCATCGGCGACACAGTACTGACCCTGAACAGCGCCACAAATGCGATAGAGGCTGCTACAGTACAGGCTACTGCATCAAGAAAGCATTATCTGTATGAGCTTGATTTCGACGGCATAAAAGTGCGGGCTACCGATACCCACCCTTTCTTCTACAACGGAACTTTTTATTCTGTGGTTGCAAATAATGACTATGGAGTACAGACTAAGGCTCTTACGGTAGGGCAAAAAATTCTCTGCCTGAAAGACGGCGTTGTGGACGCCACCGTTTTGAAAGCTGTTGTAAAATCCGAAACCAGCGAAGACGCTTTCACCATAACAGCGCTCGACAGGAACAACCTGTTCTTTGTCAATGGCATCTGTGTAATGGCAGAATAAATGCCAACTGTGTTGCTGTAGGAGAGATAACGAAAGGGAAATATTTCTTCAGCAATATTGCGGTGTGAAAAAAATCGTGTATATTTGCACCGAAAATGGTGCATTATGGCAAAAAACATGATACCGGACCGGCCAAATCCGCTGAACGATTACCTGTTTTTCAGGACATTCGGTGAGAAAGGCGACGAGGAACAGCTCCTTGTCCTGCTTAATGCTGTGTTGCAACAAGCCGGTAACGGCGCCATTGCCGACATAGAAATTGTTGAGAGCACCAAACTGACCGCCAGAGTTCTCAAAGACAAGACGAGTGTGCTGGATGTTCGTGCCAGGACGCCGGACGCGCGGCTGAATATCGAGGTACAGCTACACAATCAGCATAACATGGCTAAGCGTAGCCTGTATTATTGGAGCAAAGAATTTTCAATGGCTCTTGATAAGGGCGGCAAATATGAGAACCTTCCTAAAGTATTGACAGTCAATATTTTGAATTTTGACTTCCTGCAAATAGATGGCTTTCACGGCAGTTTCCACTTGCGTGAAGATTCCAATCCTGACTGCATGCTGACCGACGCGCTGGAGATGCACTTTTTGGAGATGCCCAAGTTCCGCCGGATGCCCAAGCGCGATTTGAGCATCCCGCTTCACCGCTGGCTAACATATTTCGATAGAGAAACTGATGAAAAAACAATAAAAGATATATTAAATATGGATACTACGATTAAGAAAGTACACAGAACCACCGCATCGCTGTTGCGGGACAAGGAAACCGCCCGTGCCTACTATATGCGGCAGATAGGGATAATGGACAGAGAGGGAGAACTAGCATATAGTCGTGCAGAAGGTCGTGCAGAAGGTCGTGCAGAAGGCAGGGAAAATCGTGATAAAGAACTTGTGTTATACAGGTGTACAAAAGGCGATTCGCCGGAGCAAATTGCAGATTTGCTGTGCATTCCTGTTACCCAAGTCGAACAAATCATGCGCGAGCATAAACAGAGTAATTCCTGATTTACAGACCTGCTATTGAGCTTGACGGGATTTTTCATGTTCCGAGTACAAATACGGCAGGCTGTTTGCCGATGTCGGGGATGGGAGCTTTGCGCCATTCGGCGACGGTCATGGCGCAGATAAATTCGCTTTCAAGGGTGAGATTTGCGGCCACGCAGAGGCGGGTTTGGGGTTGACATGTGTGCAGTAGCGCGTCAAACAGTTGCAGGTTGCGGTATGGGGTTTCAATGAAGGCTTGACTTTGGCTTTCGGCATATATGCGTCGCTCCATCAGTTTGATTTTTGCTGTTCGGGCATCGCTTTTCACGGGCAGGTAGCCGTTGAAGGCGAAATTTTGGCCGTTCATGCCGGAGGCCATCATTGCCAGCAGGATGGAGGAGGGGCCAACTAATGGTATCACGCGAAAGCGCTCTTTATGGGCTAATCGGACGATGTCGGCACCGGGGTCGGCTACGCCGGGGCAGCCCGCATCCGACAGCAACCCCATGGTAAAGCCATGACGCAGCGGCTCAATGAATGTTGACAGTTCTCCGGCGTCAGTATGTTCGTTCAACTCGAAGAAAGTCAGCCTGTCAAGGTCGGACACTGCCCCGCACCGCTTCAGAAAGCGACGTGCATTGCGGAGGTTCTCGACGATATAATGCTCCGTTTGTCGCAGAATTTCCGGCAAAGCCGACGGCAATACAGAGGCAACATTACATTCACCTAATGTTACAGGAATGAGGTATAAAACAGCCATAAACAGAAATTTTTCTCAAAAATAATAATTTTTGGGGCGCCAAAGCCAAAAAAAGTGTATCTTAGTACTTTGTCATGGAACATTCATATTCATTAACGATAGAATTTTTGGGGACTGGGACGTCGTTGGGGGTACCCATTATAGGTTGCGGATGTGCGGTGTGCCGCTCCACTGATACGCGCGACCGGCGGCTACGTACTTCGGCGCTGTTCACTGTTGATGGCCGTCGTCTGCTCATTGATGCGGGGCCTGACTTCCGCTATCAGATGCTGCGGGCTGCCGTTACGCACATCGACGGCATCATGCTCACCCACGAACATGCCGACCACATCTTCGGCTTAGACGACATCAGGGCTTTCAACTGGATGCAGGGGCCAGTGAATCTATATGCTGAGGAAAGGGTGCTGCAAAATCTGCGCAGGGTCTATGATTATGCCTTTATCCCTGCCCCGTATCCCGGTTCCCCGAAGCTGGCGCTGCACAGCATCGATATGCAGCCCTTTGATGTGGCCGGAATCAGTGTTATCCCTGTGCGCGGCTGGCACCATCGCTTGCCCGTTCTCGGATTCCGCATCGGGAACGCCGCATACTTGACCGACGTGAAAACCGTCGCCGTAGCGGAACAGCAGAAATTGCTTGGTCTGGATATATTGATAGTCAATGCATTACGCCATACGTCTCATCATTCGCATTTCAACCTTGAAGAGGCCTTGCAGCTCATCAACACGGTGAAGCCCCGACACGCATGGCTGACACATATATCCCACGACATGGGCCTCTATGCCGAAACATGTCAAAACCTGCCGGAGAACGTATCCATAGCATACGACGGACTGATAATAGAAAATACTTGATAAAATACCATAAAATCTTTAATATGAAGAAACTCAATTCATTGCGGACACTACTGATACTGCCGTTTCTGTCGCTGTTTTTAATTACGGCCAACCTGTCGGCACAGAACAAATTGAACCTGTCCGGCCTGTGTGTTACGCCGCCAACGCCAATAACTATGCCTCTGCTAATTGACAGCCTGTCAATGAAAGGCGACAGGTTTGAGGCCAAAGACCTGCTGACCGCCGACCTGACTGCCGACAAACAGGCCTTCACGGAACTGCTCGCTGCCGACACCGCCTGCAATATACGCTTCCCCAAGGCTGTCAATAACTATGAGCTGCGGCTGCTGAGATGTAACATTGACGTCAGCCACTATGCCAGACTGAAGGTTACCGTTACCGCACCGGGCATGTTCGAGCTGTATATCAACAACCGCAAAGAATCATCGAAACTCACTGCGGAAGACAGTCTGAGAGCGGCAAAAAACGTGGTGAAAGAGTTTGCTGCCCTGCCCGGGTCCACCGAACTGCGGCTTAAATATCTGAGCTGTGCTGCCACTTCACTGCCGGAAGAATCGGTGAACATCGTCCTTGAATCAGCCGACAGCACAGTATGCCTCACCGAATGGGGCGACAAGAGGCGCATCCGTATCAACGATATTATTGAAGGGGTACGCATCACCGGCGCCGACATATCGCCGGACGGACGCTATATTCTGCTGAGCTATAACAGCGTAGCTGACGACGGCGCCGCATCCCGCTATTATGAGCTGTATGATGTCAAGACAGGTCGCACCAAACATCTCGACCGCAACATGGGCTGGACGCCCCGTTCCGGCAAACTGTGGTACACCACTCCGCGTGGCGTCGGCAATGCCCTGCTCTTTATTGACCCCGACACCGGCGCCGAGAGCGTCGTTGCCCGAAATATCCCTAAAGGCGGATTCCGCCTCTCCCCTGACGAAAAATTCCTGCTCTATTCGGAGCGCGAATCCAATGACCCCCGCAAAGGCGACCTGCTTATCTTGAAGTCGCCCGCGGACCGACAGGAGGGCTATTTTGACCGGTGGTTCATATATAAATACGACCTCGAAACCGGCCTGCGACAGCGGCTGACCTTCGGCAAACACACCACCTCTCTGCATGACGTCAGCAATGACGCCCAATTTCTGCTGTTTTCAATATCCGATGAGGACATCACTGTTCCGCCGTTCCGTCGCTCGTCAATGTTTCTGCTCAATTTACAGTCGCTACAGGTGGATACCCTCTGGAAAGACGAGAAATATGCTCATTCTGCGAAGTTCTCGCCGGATGGCAGCAAAGTCCTTGTGTCGGGGGCGCCGGAAGCTTTCGGGAATGCCGCACTTACTCTGCCTGACAGCCTCACCGCTAACAGCTACGAGACCGAAGCCTTCATCTTCGACATTGCCTCAAAGACCGTCGAACCGTTCACCAAAAAATTTAATCCGTCGGTTGAGCAGTTGCGCTGGCATACTGATGATGCTGTGTATATGACAGTTACAGAGGCCGACTATGTCAACGTTTACCGCTACAGCGTCTCCGGCAAGAGCTTTACCAGGCTGCCACTGCCGGAAGATGTTGTCCGCAGTTTCACTGTTGCCGACCGTGCAAATGCGGCAGCCTGTGTCGGGCTGAGCGCCTCCAATACTACGCGGGCTTATGCGGTGAACCTGGCGACTATGAAGTCAACGTTAATCAGTGCGCCTGCGGCCGAGCGCTTCGACGACATCCGCCTTGGAGCGGTCAACGAATGGGACTTCACCGCATCTGACGGCACGGAAATTAAGGGCCGCTATTATTTGCCTCCCGACTTCGACGCCTCCCGAAAGTACCCGCTCGTGGTCTATTACTATGGCGGTACCACGCCCACTGCACGGACGCTTGACGCCTCATACCCGTTGCATGTGTATGCCGCGCAGGGCTATGTGGTCTATACCCTGCAGCCCAGCGGCACTATCGGGTTCGGCCAGGAATTTTCGGCCCGCCACGTCAATGCGTGGGGAAAACGTACTGCGGCAGAAATCATCGAAGGCGCCAAAAAATTCATTAATGAACATGTGTTTATTGATGGTGCCCGAATCGGCTGCATTGGCGCCTCATATGGCGGCTTCATGACGCAATATCTGCAGACGCAGACCGACATGTTTGCCGCCGCCGTATCACATGCCGGAATCAGTTCCATAGCCAGCTACTGGGGGGAAGGATATTGGGGATATGCTTACAGCGCCGCCGCCAGCGCCGGAAGCTATCCGTGGAATAACCGCGACCTCTATGTGAACCAAAGCCCGCTCTTCAACGCCGACAAAATTAAAACCCCGTTACTGCTGCTGCATGGTCTCGACGATACCAACGTGCCCCCCGGAGAAAGCATCCAGATGTTTACTGCCCTGAAAATACTCGGCAAAACGGTAGAGTTTATCCGCGTTAAAGGCGAAAATCACGGCATCGCCGCATACCAGCACCGTATAGATTGGAACCATTCTATCTACGCATGGTTTGAAAAATGGCTCAAAGACGCCCCCCAATGGTGGGATGCACTGTACCCCGAAAAGTGAAAAATCGTCCGATTAGTCCTGCCTGTTGAAAAATACATACCTTTGACACGAAATCAGAAAATAATTGTAACCCGTAAGCAATAAAGTCCGACTCTTTTACAGGGACGGGTTCTGTTTGGTTATCTCGGCCAATCGGAAGAATTTCTTAATATATAATTTAAGAAATAAAGATTTGGGGGGATGAATTGCGGCTTTCAGGCGGGGGATGGCGCTGACGTCCGAACTTATTGTAATTTTGCGAGTTCAAAATATACATGTACATTATGCCAAGACCTATTGACAAATATGATTTTACGGGTAAGAAAGCGCTGATTCGCGTTGATTTTAACGTCCCTGTTGACGCCAAGACGCTGGAAATCACTGACGATACCCGCATACGGAAAGCCCTGCCGACCATTAAAAAAGTAACGGAGAAGGGGGCTGCAATCCTCATGTCGCACTTTGGTCGCCCGAAGAACGGGCCGGAAGACCAGTTCTCCATGCGGCACATCGTTGGCCGTGTGAGCGAACTGCTCGGCAAAGAAGTTAAACTTGCACCCGACAGCATCGGGCCGGAGGTCAAGAAGCTGGCTGACGCGCTCAAACCCGGCGAGGTGTTGCTGCTTGAAAACCTGCGCTTCCACAAGGGCGAAACCAAGAATCCCGAAAAGAAACTCGACCAGTACGGCTCCGAGCTGGGCGACGAGGCCTTCGCCAAACAGCTGTCCGAGCTGGGCGACTGCTGGATAAACGAGGCCTTCGGAACGGCGCACCGTCCGCATGCTTCCACAGCAGTGATAGCCAAGTTCTTCCCCAACGATAAAATGTTCGGCTACCTCGTGGAAGAAGAAATTGAAGCCCTTGACAAGGTGCTTAAGGCGCCGGAACGCCCGCTGACCGCAATTATGGGCGGCTCGAAAATCTCCACAAAAATACCCATCATCAGGAACCTGCTCACCAAAGTTGACAACCTGATTATCGGCGGCGGAATGATTTTCACCTTCGTCAAAGCGGTGGGCGGCAAAATCGGCGATTCCATTCACGAGGATGACTTCCTCGAAGAGGCCCGCAAAATTATCGAAGAGGCCAAAGAGAAAGGCGTGAACCTCGTCATCGCTACCGACTGTGTGGCAGGCGACAGCTTCTCTAACGACGCTAAAACAATAGTCTGCAAGAACAGCGAAATCCCTGACGGGTGGCAAGGTATGGACGTGGGGCCGGAAACTGTCAAGACCTTTAATAAGGTTATCGGTGCGTCAAAAACCATCCTGTGGAACGGGCCTGCGGGCGTCTTCGAGTTCCCCAACTTTGCTGCCGGCACCAAGGCTATCGGCGCGGCTGTGGTCGAAGCCACGAAGAATGGCGCCTATTCGCTCGTTGGCGGCGGCGATTCGGTTGCCGCGGTCAATCAGTTTGGAATCGCTGACAAAGTGTCATATATATCTACGGCGGGCGGGGCTTTGCTCGAATATCTCGAAGGCAGGGAACTGCCGGGTATAGCAGCTGTAAGAAGCTGAAAAACACTAATAAACTCAGGAGTTAATTATAAAAAATAGAGAAAATGTTAAAAGAAAGCGTTGAAAAGGCGTTGAATGAACAGATAAACAAGGAATTCTATTCAGCATACCTGTACCTGTCAATGTCGGCATGGTTTCAGACGAAAGGGCTGAACGGTTTCGCCAACTGGATGACGGTTCAATATAAGGAAGAGCTCACTCATGCCGAGAAGTTCTTTGCCTACGTTAACAACCGCAGCGGCAAAGTAACGTTAGCGCCGATAGCGGGCGTCCCTGTGGAGTTTAAGGATGTGCAGAGCATCTTTGAATATACCCTTGAGCACGAGCAGAAGGTTACTGCCAGCATCGACGCCCTGATGGACACTGCGATTGCCGCAGGCGACCATGCCACCCAAAGCTTCCTCAAATGGTTCGTGGACGAGCAGGTAGAGGAAGAATCGAATGTGCAGGAAATCCTCGACACATTGCGCCTCATTAATGGTCAGGTCAACGGAATATTCATGCTAAACCGCGAATTGGGGGCGCGAAATTTCGTGGACGACACGACCGCTTCGGCAAGCTGATTTATCTTTTCAGTAATAAGAGTCACGTTACATTTTTAATATTGAGGCTGCCGGACAAGTTCGGCAGCCTCTTTTTTTAATAACAGGAGTTTGAATAATAACAACATTGACGATGGGAAGTACTGTAATATGGGATGAATTAATAGACTGTTGCAGAGGGCAGCTGCTGCCGACGGAAGTTGACAGCCTGCGGCGGGCCTGCGAAGCAGTGAGCCTCAAGGTCGATGCAACCCAGGCTTGCAAGACCGCCGATGTGGCGCTGATTGTGGCCAAAGATATGGGTATGGGCTATGAGCCGGTGATTGCGGCGCTCGTTTGCCAGACCCTGCCGAAGGACGACATCGCCACATTCGGCGCCACTGTCGAAGACATCGTCTGTGGGCTGTGGGCGGTTATGGACATCGATACCGGCGCACTCAGCCAGAATCCCGAAAACTATCGCAAATTTCTGCTGGCTATGGCCGGCGACCTGCGCGGAATACTCGTGAAAATAGCCATGCAGTTAGCCAAAATGCGCACTCTCGAAAGCATAGCCCCCGAAGAGCGCCACAAAACGGCCACAGAAACGTCCCTGCTGTATGCCCCGTTAGCGCACCGCCTTGGACTGTATTCCATAAATTCGGAACTGCTCGACCTGTGCCTGAAGTTCCTCAATCCTGACGCCTTCACGATGGTATCGGAACGCCTCAAAGAATCGGAAGCCGAAAGACGCGACTTCGTAGAGGTATTTGTGCGTCCTATCAAAGAGAAGCTCCGTCAGAGAGGGTTCAATTTCGAGATGAAAGCCCGCACAAAATCCATAAATTCTATATGGAACAAGATGAAAAAACAGAACGTTACTTTCGATGAAGTATATGACCTGTTCGCCATCCGCGTAATACTTGATTCCCGACCGGAAATGGAGAAGTCGGACTGCTGGCAGGTCTATTCTGTCGTTACCGAAGAATATCAGGCCAACCCTGAACGGATGCGGGACTGGATAACTGTTCCCAAATCAAACGGCTATGAGAGCCTTCATGCCACAGTGCTGGGGCCGCAGAAAAAATGGGTCGAAATACAAATCAGAACTGCCCGCATGAACGAGATTGCCGAAAAAGGTATCGCGGCTCACTGGAAATATAAGGGGGGGCAGTCGTCGCCGGAAACCGAAAAATGGTTGGCCGCAGTGCGGGAAGTCCTCGAAAATCCCGCCGCAAGTATGACCGACTTTATGGCCGACTTCCGCACAAATATCTATTCTGACGAGATATTTGTGTTCACCCCTAAAGGCGAATTGGTACGGCTGCCTAATGGCGCCACCCTGCTCGACTTCGCCTACGAAGTCCATTCGCAGGTGGGCGATCGCTGTACCGGCGGACTGGTGGACGGTCGCAAAGTTACGCTCAAATACAGACTCAACAACGGCGAACAGATAAACGTCTCTACATCGAACAGCCAGCACCCGAAACTCGACTGGCTCGACTTTGTGGTAACAACAAAGGCCAAATCGCGCATAAAGGCCAGCCTCAACGAGGCGCAAAAACGGGAGGCCGAACGCGGCAAAGAAATCCTGTTCAGAAAGCTGAAAAACTGGAAGTTCGAAAATACCGACGAGATTATCCGCAAACTGCTACGACACTATAATCTGAAATTGGCCCAGGAACTGTATTTCCGCATAGCGACCGGCAAAATAGACACTCTCCATATAAAGGGGCTTATTGAAGAAAAAAACGAAGAACCAACCGTCAGCCAGAAACTCGAAGAGTTGTTGCCCAAAGAGCAGTTGAACGACATGGACGTTGTCGGCGCACAGGATTATCTGCTGATAGACAACGATATACGTAACGTGAATCACAAGTTGGCGCCTTGCTGTAATCCCGTGTTTGGCGATGAGATATTCGGGTTCATCACCATTCGTGAGGGCATCAAAATACACCGTAAGAGTTGTCCGAATGCCCGCCAGATGAACGAGCGGTATCCTTACCGCATCATCCCTGCCCGCTGGCGTCATGTAGCAGACAGCCACAAGATGGCTTTTCAGGCCGCTATCAGCATCTCCGGCACTGATGACGCCGAAATCGTATCCCGCATTTCGGCGGTCATCGCCAAAGACGGCGGCGCTCACCTGCGGGCTATCAATATAAATGCCGGAAAAGGCCTCTTCGACGGCATCCTGAACGTTACCGTAAACAATGTCGGCCATCTCGACTTCCTCATCCAAAAGCTCAAGCGCATACGGGGCGTCCTGCACGTTGTCCGCACAGAATGACCGTTCACTGCTGTGCCGACGTGTGGTGGTGTGCCGTTGCGTTTGTTTTATCATGTAAAATTTTGTTAATATCGAAACTGACAGCATAACTGTTTCATATTTATTCCTATTTTTGAGCCGTAATAACTTCTATAAGAAAAAAGTACAAGCTATGCTGTTAAAGAAATTAAGTATTCTGATAATGTTTGCCTGCTCAGGTCTGGTGGTTTCGGCTCAGACGCTGTCGTTTCTGCATGTTGAGAATCAGGACATTGTCAATGAGCAGGGGCAGAAGGTGCTTCTGCGGGGCGTCGGGTTGGGCAATTGGCTGCTGCCCGAAGGCTATATGTGGAAGTTCGGGAATGAGGGCGACCGTCCCCGAAAAATCGAGGCCATTGTGACGGCGCATCTTGGCCCGAACAAGGCGAAAGAGTTCTGGACGCAGTTCCGCAAAAACTACATCACCGAGGCCGACATCCGCCGCATCGCAGAACTGGGCTACAATTCCGTAAGACCGGCGCTCAATGCCCGCCTGTTTATGGAGGAGACCAAGCCCTACAACTTCGTCAACGAAGGCTTCGAACTGTTGGATAACCTCATTGCATGGTGCAAAAAATACGGGCTGTATGTTATCATCGACATGCACGGCGCACCGGGCGGTCAAACCGGCCAGAACATCGATGACAGCCCCAATGACCTGCCGGAACTGTTCTCGAAGCCGCAAAATCAGGAACTGCTGGTGAAGTTGTGGGTGAAAATCGCCCGCCGCTACTGCAACGAACCGACAGTGGCCGCCTACGACCTGCTTAACGAACCTTTGCCGGAACGAACCGGCGCGGCAGACCAGCATAAAGACAAACTCATGCCCCTCTATGAACGCCTGATTAAAGAAATCCGCAAGGTCGATAAAAAACATATGTTTACATTAGAAGGATATAACTGGGCTAACAACTGGTCAATATTTACTAAAATCCCCGACAAAAATACCTTCCTGCAATTCCATTATTACTGCTGGGATAACCCCGACAATCTGAACGATATCAGCCATTATGTCGCCCGGCAGCACGAGTTGAACGTGCCGGTATGGGTGGGCGAGACCGGCGAGCGCAACAGCACGATATACTATGCTACCACTCAATATTTTGAGAAGAACAATATAGGGTGGTCGTTTTGGCCGTGGAAGAAGATGGACACCACCAACACGCCATACTCCATAAAATCGCCCGCCGGATGGCAGGCCGTAGCCGAATATTCCCGTAATGGCCGCGGCGCTACTGCCCCCGATGCGGAGCGTATTTTTGCAGAACTGCTCGAA
Organism: Bacteroidales bacterium; assembly: GCA_031272965.1. GTDB lineage: Bacteria > Bacteroidota > Bacteroidia > Bacteroidales > Prolixibacteraceae > JAISSS01. Next base: position 29,098 of record JAISSS010000063.1, read on the forward strand.
AATATCAAGTTAGAGAACTGTGTTTACTATCCTGACGTGGTGAACGCCATGCTCCGTCGGCTGCCGTTGAAATTGGAGGCCGAGAATTACGGACATGATGGCTACGGGCGCTCGTATGTGGTACGGGACACCACTGTCCGCGCTGCCACATACCGCAAGAGAGAACCTGTACGTATTGAGTCGGTTGGCAGCGGACGGCGCACGTCCGGTCAAGCAGTTACGCTTGCCGACGGCGAATGGACAGCCTATGCTATAAATTCACCCACCGCCCAAAAATGGCACGTCGCCGTGCGGATACGGGGCTTCGGACAATTGCGCCTGTCCGTGAACGGCCAGAGTGTTACCGCTGAGGCCACCGGCGAATGGACGGAAATGCAATTGCCATTATTAGACTTCTCCGCAGGAATAAACGAATTGAGAGCAGAAGCTGTACGCGGGGAAGTGCAGATAGACTGGTTTAATATTGACCGTCCTGTTACCGCCGCGGCCGGAACGCCACAGATTTTTGTTACGGCCAAAGATACCGAACTGCGGCTGTCAGAAATCGCGGCCCCCACCGAATGGCGCCACTATCGGCAGCCCACCGAAAGGGACGTATTTGTATGGCTGGACCCGCAAAACACTTTCCAGACTGTTATTGGCATTGGCGGGGCATTGACCGATGCCGCAGCTGAGACTTTCGCCAAGTTGCCCAAAGCCGCTCAGCAGGAATTTCTGACCGCCTGCTTCGACAGGGAAAAAGGCATTGGCTATAACTTCGGGCGCATAAACATTGCCAGCTGCGACTTCTCAAGCGACACTTACGCTTATGTGGCCGACAACGATTCGCTGCTGGAGACCTTCAGTCTTGCCCATGACGAGAAATATAAGATTCCCTTTATAAAAGCCGCCTCTGTAACGGCGGGAGGTCTGCGGCTGTTTGCCAGTCCGTGGAGCCCGCCGGCATGGATGAAAGACAATAACGACCTGCTGCACGGCGGCCGCCTGCTCGACCGCTACCGCCAGACATGGGCTAATCACTTCGTGAAATTTATTCGGGAATATGAGGCCTCCGGAATCCCGATTTGGGGAATAACCCCGCAAAACGAACCTATGGCCACCCAAAAATGGGAATCGTGCATCTTCACTGCCGAAGATGAACGCGACTTCATCAAGGGCTATCTCGGCCCGACCTTGTTGCGCAGCGGACTGCGGAACACCCGAATCATCGCATGGGACCACAACCGGGACCTGCTCTATCAGCGGGCCTCCGTATTGCTGAACGACCCCGTTGCCGCCCGCTATATCTGGGGAATAGGCTTCCACTGGTATGAAACATGGACGGGCAGCGACATGCAGTTTGATAACCTTAAATTGGTCGCAGATGTGTTCCCCGACAAGGCGCTGGTGTTCACCGAAGGATGTGCCGAGACCTTCAACATGAAGAACGTCAACAATTGGCGGCTGGGTGAACGCTATGGCTATTCCATGCTCAACGATTTTAACTGCGGAACTGTGGCCTGGACAGACTGGAACGTCCTGCTTGATGAACAGGGAGGCCCTAACCATGTGGGCAACTTCTGCTTCGCCCCGCTCCATGCCGACACCAAAACCGGAAAACTGCTCTACACGAACAGCTATTATTATATCGGCCACTTCTCCAAGTTCATCAGGGAGGGCGCCGTCAGAATAGCATGCTCAGCCAACCGTGATAAAATACAGACCACAGCGTTCCTCAATCCGGATGGGCAGATTGTGCTCATCGTGCTGAACACTTCCGACGACAGGATAGCCTTCAACCTCTGCCTGTTTGGGAAAGCTGTAACTGTGGAGAGCCGTCCGCACTCTATCATGAGCATATTACTGTAACCGTTACCTGTAAATTCTGTAAGAAGAGACAAAATAACCAACCATGAAAAATTAGACAAATATGAAACGCTGTATTATGAGATTTTTTCTGTGGCTAATTGCCGTGTCAGGCATTTGGCTGTGTGTGTTTGCCTGCTCGTCGCCCCTGTCAGAGCCGGAAGTTGTCGATGTGCCGGACGAGCAGGAAACGCCGAAAGACATTCCTGACGAGACGCCGGACGACGAGACGCCGGAAGTTCCGGAAGTGCCCCCGCCGCCGAGTGCGGAGCTTGTCGGGACGTTCATCTTCGGGAATCCTTCCGCCGAAGCGGAATTTCCGCCCCTCAACGCTTTCGACGGCGATACGGTAACATACTTCCGCGCTAACGGGACGTACAATTGGCTCGGCATCGACTTCACCGACAGATATGTTATCACTTCTGTCGCCTACTGCCCGCGTATGGACATGGCAAGTCCCGATTACCCCGACCGCCTGCGGCTGGGCCTCTTTGAGGGCGCCAACAGCGCCGACTTCGCGGATGCAATTCCGCTGCTGATTATTTCTGCCCCCGCAGAACGCCGCATGAACACGGCCTCCGTCAGCTGCTCACGCGGGTTCCGCTATGTCCGCTTCGTATTCCCCGACCCGCAAATAGGCGGCGGAAAGAGCAACTATATTGCCGAACTCAAGTTCTTTGGCTACAAATCTAACGGCAACGATTCGCAGATGCCGCAGCTGACCAACTTGCCCACAATCTCTATCCGCACCGCCAACCGACAGGAAATAAGCAGCAAAACAGACTGGGTGAACGGCAGTATCACCGTCGTATATGCCAACGGGACAAAAACTTATACCGACAACATCGAAATCAGGGGGCGCGGCAACAACAGCTGGACGCATCCCAAGAAACCATACCGCGTAAAGTTAGCAACGTCAACCAATTTCATGGGATTACCGGCAAAGGCGCGAAACTGGACGCTGATTAACAACTATGGCGACAAGACGCTGATGCGTAACATTATAGCCTTCGACTTCAGCCGTCGCATAGAGATGCCATACACGTCCCCCGCCGAGGCTGTGGATGTGGTGCTTAATGGCGACTACAAGGGTTGCTATCAGCTGTGCGACCACATCGATGTGCGCAAGAATAGGGTGGACGTCGAAGAGATGTCGGCCTCTGACGTCAAGGGGGGCTACAGCATCGAGATTGACGCATACGCTTACGGCGACCCTGTTGCTTTTACGTCCGATTATTACAGCATTCCAGTATCAGTGAAATATCCTGATTCGGAAGATATTACAGCCGCTCAAATACAGTTCATAAAAGAGCATTTCGAGCTGTTCACCCATTCAGTGGCTTCGACGCAATATACGAATGTCACGACCGGCTTCCGGAAATATTTGGACACGGACGTCTTCATACGTCGCTTCCTGCTGGGCGAATATTCCGGCAGTACGGACATGTATTGGAGCGTCCGTATGTGGAAGAAGCGGGACAGCGACAAGTTTGTATGGGCGCCGGTGTGGGACTTCGACCTCGGCTTTGAGAACGACTGGCGCACATGGCCCATCAATACCCGCTGGGGGGACCAGTGGCTTGCCCTTTGCGACGGGACGTCCGCTGCCGGCAATACGAAAGAACTTATCCGCCGGATTCTTACCGACAGTGACATCAATACACAGCTAAGCGCCGTGTGGAAGCGCTACCGCACTAACGGCAGAATTTCCACCACCGCGTTGACAGCAGTAGTGGACAGCTGTGCGGCGCTTTTAGAGCAGTCGCAGCAGCTGAACTTTATGCGCTGGCAAATTATGGGGCAAAAAGTGCACGAGAACCCCGTCGTTCACGGCAGCTATGCCGCCGAGGTGGAGAACGTCCGGAACTATATTCTCAAGCGCCTTGAATGGCTCGACAGCAAACTGCAGTAGCGGACGGCGGGGTAAGGCTTGTTACAGCGGGATTTTAAGCAGCTGTTTGGGGTAAATCCTGTCGGGGTCTTTGAGGATGTGCTTATTGGCCTCGAAGATTTTTTGCCACGTCATGCCGGGGTATTTTTTGGCAATCTTGCTAAGACTGTCGCCCGGTTTCACCTCGTAAATTTCTTCTCCGCCAGCCACGACGCTGATGTCCAGCACCAAGTCTGCGGAGCGCATGTCGGGGTCAATTTTGTCGTAGATTTTCCAGAGGCGGTCTTTGACCAGCGCGGAGGTGGCGCCGTTCACATAGAGGACGCCGTCGCTTTCTGTAATGCTCAAATCGCTCACCTTTGCGGCCTGAGCCTCCGCGATGAGTTCGCTGTATTTGTCTTTCAGGCTCATTTGAGGATGTTTAGCTGGTTAATGACTTTCTTGGGCTTCGTCTCATTGGCTATTTGCATGAGCTTTTGAAGGTCGGCCCGTTTGATGTCGCCGGTCAGGGTAACTTCGCCGTCTTTGACCGCCACTTTTACCTTGCTGAAAGCGGTGCCGGCCGCGGAAATGGCGGCAGAGATGCTCGTGGTAAGCACATCGTCAGGGTTAATTACCGGCTTGGGTGGTTCGGGAACTTTGACCTCGATGCTGTTGGTTACTGACTTAACGCCTTTCACTGCGGTGGCGAGGCTTTCGGCAGTGGCTTTTAGCGCGGCCGATTCGACCACCCCGCTGAGCGTTACAACACCCTTGCTGACAGAACAGCTTACTGGAGCGGATACGGCTTTCAGCGCGGTGGACACGGCCGTCTGCAATTCGGCGTCACTGGGGCTGCACGAATGAAATGCCAATCCGGCAAACAGGAATAATCCGATTAATAATAATTGTTTTCTCATCTCAATAGTAATAGTTTATAATAATAATAGAATCTAAAAATCATACAAATATAGCGGTTCGTTCCATAGCGAACATACGGTTGTTCCTATTATCGTAAAAAATTTAACAATTTAGTAATTTCATGAACTCTTCGCGGGGTATATGGACGCCGCCAAGCTGCTCCAAATAATTGGTATGCAGCTGACAGTCAATAACTTTATAACGGGCGGCATTGTTCATGACGAATTGTGTGAAGCCGCATTTTGAGGCATTACTCACACGCGAGAACATGCTCTCGCCGCAGAATATATGGCCTAAGTCCACCCCATAGAACCCGCCGACTAACTGTTCGTTTTGCCATACCTCGACACTTTTTGCGAGCCCCAGGTCATGCAGTTTGCAATAGGCTGTCAGCATCTCGCCGGTTATCCATGAACCGGTCTGTCCGGTGCGTTTTATTTGGGCGCAATTGGTGATTACTCCTTTGAAGTTTCTGTTTTCGGAGAAGGTGAATACGCCTCTGTCTAACAGCTTTTTAGTGGAGTGTGAAATCCGCAGGCTATCGGGGAACAGCACGAAACGCGGGTTTGGCGCCCACCAATGGATGACCTCGCCCTGTTCATACAGGGGGAATATTCCTGAGCGGTAGGCCAATATCAGCCATTCTGGGCTCAGGTCGCCCCCTAATGCCAGCAGGCCGCAGTCGGAAGCGCCGCTGACGTCAGGGAATCCCGGTCTGTTTTTAGGCAACAGTATCATAGGTATCAATTTGCGTACAAAGGTAATATTTTTTTGGTTTTATGCCGTATTTTATTGTGCGCAATGAAATATTTTATATTTTTGCGGCCTTGAAAAGTACTGAAGCAAATGCCAACAACATCCCATAGAGGCGACAGGATGCCGGATTCGCCCATACGGAAGCTCGTTCCGCTGGCGAACAAGGCCAAAGCTGCCGGGCGCAAGGTGTATCATCTGAACATCGGGCAGCCCGATTTGCCCACGCCTGCCCGCGCCATCGACGCGATAAAGAATATCGACCGCCGCATACTGGAATATTCCCCCAGCGAGGGAATCCTCTCACTGCGCCAAAAATTAGTGGAATACTACGCCAAATTTCACATCGATGTTGCCGTTGATGACATCATCATCACCACCGGCGGCAGCGAGGCGGTAACTTTTGCGTTCATGTCGTGCCTTGACCCTGGCGATGAAATCATCGTCCCCGAACCCGCATACGCCAACTACGAGGCCTTCGCTATCGTGGCCGGCGCTGAAATACGCTCTATTCCTGCCTCCATTGACGAGGGTTTCAGCCTGCCCCCCGTGGAAGAATTTGAGAAACTCGTTACTGAAAAGACCAAAGGGTTCATGATATGCAACCCCAATAATCCCACCGGATACCTCTATACCCAGGCCGAGATGAACGCCATCCGTGACATCGTCAAGCGGCATGACCTGTTCCTGTTTTCCGACGAGGTGTACCGCGAATTCTGTTACACCGGTGCCCCTTACATCTCGGCGTTCCACCTCAAAGGCATTGAGCAGAACGTTATCCTGATAGATTCCGTCTCGAAGCGGTACAGCGAATGTGGCATCCGCATCGGCGCGCTCATCTCCAAAAACGAGAAGGTGAAACGCAATGTGATGAAGTTCTGCCAGGCGCGGCTCAGTCCCCCCCTTATCGGCCAGCTCGTGGCGGAAGCCTCCATCGGCGACAATGATGAGTATATGCTCTATACCTACAATGAATATGTTGAGCGGCGCAAGTTCCTCATTGACGGGCTAAACCGCATTGAGGGGGTGTATTCGCCGATACCGATGGGCGCTTTCTACACGGTGGCGCGGCTGCCGGTTGACGACGCCGACAAGTTCTGTGCGTGGCTGCTTTCCGACTTCGACTATAACAACGAGACCATCTTTATGGCGCCCGCATCAGGGTTCTATACCACCCCCGGACATGGTCGCGACGAGGTGCGTTTGGCATACGTACTGCAAAAGCATGACCTTGCCCGCGCCCTCAAAATCCTCGAAGAAGCCCTCAAAGTGTATCCGGGAACGCAGTATCATAACCACCATTGACGTCTCCCGACCGGGGCATATAATAAGCCCCATATTACATAAAAAAAGCTCGTTACGGCAATGTTCGATTGCCATGACGAGCTTTTTTTCGGCAGTTTCCTTTATTCTATTTTCACCTGTTGTGGCGCTTTAATGTCCGACACTATCTTGCCGTCGGGTTGCATTTTATGGCTGATGCTGACCACGCCATACGGGGTTGGGAATGTTCCTTCGACCCATTGCAGGTCTCCCAGATGGGGTTCTATTTTCAGGCGTTTGCAGCCCGGTTCCACTACTTTTACGCCGAGTACATGCTCGGTGAGCCAGGCTGTCGGGCCGGAAGCCCAGCCGTGGCAGAGGCTGTGGCGCAGGTTTTTATAGCAGTATGCGCCGAAGTCGGCATGTATATCCTTCTTGCCTTCGGGGACTAATTCGTCGATTCCGGCGGCATTGTCGAGCCATTCGAGGTTAAAATCTTCCCAGAACGTGGTGGCGCCCATGTCGAGCATGCCTCCCCAGAACTGGCGGATATTGTCGAGTGCACTCTGGTAGTTGCCTGCTTTAGCCTGTGCCTGCAGCATATAGTATCCGTAGAAGGTAGAGAAATCTTTGGCGCCGCCGACGGAGATGACCTCGCTGTCGGCCTGCGGAGCGGGCAGCATGTCGGCCAAGGCCAGCAATGCGGCGGCCTGTTTAAGGTGGTTATGGTCGGGAACATACTTGCGCATTTTTTCTGCCGTTTCGGTGCACTTTTGGGCCAGCGTATTGTCGCCCAGCACACTGCACAGTTCGGCGCCGGCCTCCATGGTGATGGTCATCAGGGCCTGCAGTCCTGCATCCACGCCTTTTTGGTTGGGGCTTGAGGGCCAGTCGAGGAAGCGGCCGCCGCCGGTAAGTTTTTCATGGCCGTTCTCATCGACTTTTTCGAGTAGCAGTGTGAGCAGGTCGGTGAGGTATTTCTGTTGCTGTGTCAGGTATTCGCGGTTCCCCTGATAGCGGTACCAGTCGCGGTGGATGATGACCCACCACAGGGAATATGAGCACATCCCGTTCATCCAGCCGGGTAGCGGGGTGATGTCGCGGGCTAAGTCGAGGCTTTTGGGGATGACCTCATTGAAGCCGAAGACGGAATTGACGGTCATCACTTCGGGATGCAGGTCGCCGAGCCATACGAGGCGGTCGCGTTTGATGCCATCCCATATATATTCCTGCATGTTCAGGTGAACAGTATATGCCCCTGTCAGCCATATCTTGTTGAGGCGCTCGTCGTTGCTGCGGAAGGACCCCAGATACGGGATGTCACGGTAGGTAAATATGGCGTTAATTTCCTTTATTCCCAGGGTCTTGTTGGGTTCTATGAGGTCGATGCGGGCGAAGCGGTATCCGCTGTTGCCGATTTCGGCGACGCCCAGCCACGGAATTTCCATGATGAAGTCGCGCATGGCATGGTCGTTAGTAGCGCCCTGACTGCCCGCATCGCTCATGGCTTCCGACACCGATTCCCCGAAGCGGACGCGCAGGCGCACAGGAAACGAGGAGGCCGATTCCATTGTGCTCACTATTTGCAGCCCCCCTTGAATCTCCTTGCCGAAATCCAGCACAAGTCCCGGAAATTCTTTGTCAGTACTTTTCATGACGCACACTTTCTTATTTGTCAGTTCGCTTTGGCCATTGTTACCTTTGGCCAGCAATCCATTCGGATTAATGAGCAATTGTTCATTATCCGATTTCCACACTATTCGATGCGGCGTGAGATACTGCCGCACACGGCTGTCGCTGAAATACTTGTCGGCATATTCATCGCCGAACACGGGCGGTAAGCCGCCTTTCGCGGCGTCCTGCCCCTGCGTTGTTACGGGCTGCCCGCTGTTGCACCCCGCTAATAACGCACAAAAGAAGAAAATTAGTCGCTTCATATTAAAATTATAATTGCCGGCAAAGGTACAACAAATTTATGAAATAGTTTAAGTAACGTGCTAAAAAAGCGAAAAACCGCGTCAGTTTCGGTAAAAATTAGCATCTTTGCAACGTTTTTTGAACGGAATAATTATTCAGTATATGTTTAAAATACAGACATTAAACAAGATAGACCCGGTGGGGTTAAAGAACTTCCCGCTGGACGAGTACGAAATTGCGAGCGAATTTTCGTCGCCGGATGCGATTTTGGTGCGCAGTCAATCCATGCACGAGATGGAGTTGCCTGCAAGTTTGAAAGCTATCGCCCGCGCCGGCGCCGGTGTGAACAATATCCCTGTCGAGAAGTGTTCAGAGCGTGGTATTGTGGTGTTTAACACGCCGGGGGCCAACGCTGACGCCGTGAAAGAGTTAGTGCTGGCGGCGCTGCTGCTCTCCTCGCGCGGCATCCTCCAGTCTGTGGAATGGGTGAAGACCATTGCCGACCGCGGCGACGAAATCCCCGACCTCATTGAAGCGCAGAAGAAGAACTTTGCGGGTAACGAAATCAAGGGCAAAACGCTGGCCGTAATAGGGCTTGGCGCTATCGGAGCGCTGATAGCCAATGCCGCTCAGGCGTTGGGAATGGATGTGGTAGGCTATGACCCCTACATCTCCGTGAAACAGGCCTGGCGCCTCAGTCGCAACGTCCGCCACGCCGAAGGCATCGAAGTACTGCTGTCCCAAGCCGACTATGTTACCGTTCATATTCCGCAGACCCCTGATACTAAAGGATATATCAATAAAGATAAACTCCGCATGATGAAAGACGGGGTACGGATTCTCAACTTCTCGCGCGGCGGGCTGGTAAATAAAGACGACCTGCGGGCGGCGCTCGAATCGGGCAAAGTGAAGAGCTATATCACCGACTTCCCCGATAAGGACGTGCTGACCATGAAAAACGTCATCGCCATTCCGCATCTGGGGGCCTCCACCGCCGAATCGGAGACCAACTGCGCAGTGATGGCTGTCGCCCAGGTACATAACTTCCTGAAGAACGGCAACATCGTTAACTCGGTGAACTTCCCCGAAGCCGAATTAGAGCGGCATGGCGGCCCGCGCTTAGTTATCGCCAACCGCAATATCCCCAATATGGTCAGCCAGATTTCGAGCATACTTGCAAAAAAAGGCATCAATATTGCCAACATGCTTAACAAAAACAAGGCCGATATCGCCTACAATCTTATAGACATTGACGGTGCAGCCCCTGACGACAGCCTCGTGCAGGAATTTCGTTCCATTGACGGCGTATTAACTGCCCGTTTGTTACCATAAATAAACTGTTTTACGAAATAATAAAAAATTAATATGAGCGATACAATACTCACAAAAGCTGCCGACAACATCCGCATCCTGTCGGTCTCCATGGTCGAGAAAGCCAAATCAGGGCATCCGGGCGGGTCCATGGGCGGGGCCGATTTTATCAATACGCTGTATTCGGAATTTCTGATATACGACCCCGAAAATCCCCGTTGGGAAGGCCGTGACCGCTTCTTTCTCGACCCGGGGCACATGTCGCCCATGCTCTATTCCGTGCTGGCGCTCGCAGGTAAGTTTACAACCGCCGAGCTGGCGCAGTTCCGCCAGTGGGACAGCCCCACGCCCGGCCATCCGGAAGTGAACGTACAGCGGGGCATCGAGAACACCTCCGGCCCGCTCGGACAGGGACACACCTACGCCGTCGGCGCCGCCATTGCCGCCAAATTCCTCAAAGCCCGCTTCGGAGCGGTGATGAATCAGACCATCTACGCCTACATCTCCGACGGCGGTGTGCAGGAAGAAATCTCGCAGGGCGCAGGCCGCGTGGCCGGTACGCTGGGTTTAGACAACCTCATAATGTTTTATGATTCCAACGGCATCCAGCTTTCAACAGAAACAAAGGACGTTACCACAGAAGACGTGGCAGCTAAATATCGCTCGTGGAACTGGAACGTCATCAGCATCAACGGCAATGACGTGGCCGAGATACGGCAGGCGTTGACCGCCGCAAAAGCCGAAAAAGAGCGGCCTACACTCATCATCGGAACTACCGTGATGGGCAAAGGCGCCCGCAAAGCCGACGGCAGCAGCTACGAAAACGACTGCGCCACACACGGCGCCCCGCTTGGCGGAGAGGCCTACATCAATACTGTGAAAAATCTTGGCGGCGACCCTGCCAATCCGTTTGTTATCTTCCCCGAAGTGAGCGCTCTTTACGCCAAACGTGCGGAAGAGCTGAAAGCAATCGTGGCGGAGCGTAAAAAAGAGCGGAAGCAGTGGGCGGAAGCCAATCCCGAAGCGGCGGCCAAATATGAAGCGTTCTTTGCCGGCAAAGCGCCGCAGGTGGACTGGGCAGGAATTGCGCAGAAAGCAGGCTCGGCAACACGTGCAGCCTCAGCCACAGTGCTGAGTGCGCTGGCGGTGCAGGTCGAAAACATGATTGTGGCCTCGGCCGACCTGTCTAATTCCGACAAGACAGACGGCTTCCTGAAAAAAACTCACGCTTTTCAAAAGGGCGACTTCAGCGGCGCCTTCTTTCAGGCCGGCGTTTCAGAGCTTACCATGGCCTGCATCTGTATCGGGATGTCGCTGCATGGCGGCGTGATAGCGGCCTGCGGCACGTTCTTCGTGTTCTCCGACTACATGAAACCCGCCGTCCGCATGGCCGCCCTGATGGAACAGCCGGTGAAATTCATCTGGACACACGACGCCTTCCGCGTCGGCGAAGACGGCCCCACCCACGAACCGGTGGAACAGGAAGCCCAGATACGCCTCATGGAGAAACTCAAAAACCACAGTGGCAAAAACTCAATGCTCGTGCTGCGTCCGGCCGACGCCGAAGAGACAACCGTGGCATGGCGCCTTGCCATGGAGAACGTCAGCACACCGAGCGCTCTCATCCTGTCGCGGCAGAACATCGCTAACCTGCCTGCAGGAACCGACTACTCGCAGGTCGCCAAAGGCGCATACATTGCAGGCGGCTCCGACGGGAACCCTGATGTGGTGCTGATTGCCTCCGGCTCAGAAGTTTCTACCTTAGTGGAAGGCGCTGCAAAACTCAGGGCCGACGGGCTTAAAGTACACATCGTTTCCGTTCCGTCAGAAGGACTGTTCCGCAATCAGTCGCCTGAATATCAGAATAGTATATTACCGGCAGATGTGAAGCGCTACGGACTGACATCCGGCCTGCCTGTAACATTGCTCGGACTTGTGGGCGACAGCGGCTATATTCACGGGCTACAGAGTTTCGGATTCTCGGCGCCCTATCAGGTGCTTGACGAGAAGCTCGGCTTCACCGCAGAGAACGTATATCGACAAGTTAAGGAATTACTATGAACAGAGACCTGCAGATATTTGACATCATAGAGAAAGAACGCCAACGGCAGACGGAAGGCATAGAACTGATAGCCTCTGAGAACTTCGTGAGCGCACAGGTGCTGGAAGCCATGGGCTCGGTGCTGACCAACAAATATGCCGAAGGCTATCCGGGACATCGCTACTACGGCGGATGCCGCTATGTGGATATGGCTGAGCAGTTGGCCATTGACCGGCTCAAGCAGTTGTTCGATGCCGAATATGTGAACGTGCAGCCTCATTCCGGTGCCCAGGCTAATGCGGCCGTGCTGAGCGTGATACTCAAGCCGGGCGACATATTCCTTGGCCTCGACCTGTCGCACGGCGGGCACCTGTCGCACGGCTCGCCGGTCAACTCGTCAGGAATGTTATACCGCCCCATCGCATACCACGTCAAGCCGGATACCGGACGGGTGGATTATGACGAGCTGGAAGCATTGGCGCATCAGCACCGCCCCAAGCTGATTATCGGGGGCGCCTCGGCCTATTCCCGCGAATGGGACTACGTCCGTATGCGGCAAATTGCTGATGCCATCGGTGCAATCCTCATGATAGACATGGCACATCCGGCCGGGCTCATCGCCGCCGGGCTGCTCAATAACCCCGTAAAAGTCGCCCATATTGTTACTTCGACCACGCACAAGACCCTGCGCGGGCCACGTGGCGGCGTGATACTTGTGGGCAAAGACTTCCCCAATCCTGGCGGCTTTAAAACCCCGAAAGGAGAGATAAAACTCATGTCGGCCACGCTCGATTCCTCTGTGTTCCCAGGTCAGCAGGGCGGCCCCTTAGAGCACGTCATTGCCGCCAAAGCGGTGGCCTTCGGCGAGGCGCTTGACCCGTCCTACAAAACCTACCAAACGCAGGTGAAAACAAATGCCGCCGCAATGGCCAGTGCATTTATCGACAAAGGCTATAAGGTTATCTCCGGTGGAACCGACAACCACAGTATGCTGATAGACCTGCGTCCGAAGTTCCCCGACCTCACCGGCAAAACCGCCGAGAACGCATTAGTGAACGCCGACATCACCATCAACAAAAATATGGTGCCCTTCGACAGCCGGACGCCTTTCACCACTTCGGGACTGCGCGTCGGAACCCCGGCTATCACTACACGCGGCCTCAAGGACGAGGCTATGCCCGTTATCGTGGAACTGATTGACGAGGTGTTGCATGCTCCTGAAAATCAACATGTTATTGCCACCGTAAAGAAAAAGGTCAACGCAATGATGAACGGCCTGCCCCTCTTTGCATGGTAAACCACATTTAAATATTTTTGATGGAGTAAATCTAAAATCTTGCGGGCCGGATGCAGTCTTACGGCTGTGTCCGGCTATAGCAGGGGCGCTCGCAGTTCCCACAAAACTCCCTGTCTGAATTTTGGAATCGGATACAGATTTAAACGATAATAATAAATAATTATGCGAAAGTTTTTTATATTGTTTTTGTGCCTGACTTCGTCGGGCGTGTTCGGGCAGTCGCAGACCAATGAACGGGCAAAGTGGTTTACCGACGCCCGCTATGGCATGTTCATCCATTGGGGTGTATATAGCGGCGCCGAAGGCTACTGGAAAGGCGAGAAGCTACGCAATGACAACGATTATGCGGAATGGCTGTTCTATCGCAACCAGATTGGCAGAGAAGAATATCTGACCCTGCTTGAGCGCTTCGACTGGGATGCCATAGACCCCGAACAGTGGGTCATTCTGGCCAAAAAAGCGGGCATGAAATATGTTACCCTGACCGCCAAACATCACGACGGATTCGCCCTGTGGGACAGCAAGGTCGGCAATTACGACGTGGGCGATTACACCGCTCACAGGCGCGACATTGTCAAAGAGCTTGCCGCCGCCTGCAAGAAACACGGCCTCCGCATGGGCCTCTATTACTCCCATTGGGTGGATTGGGAGCACCGCTTCGGTTGGAACCACGAGCGCGAGCTCTCCGGCATTGCCCCCAAAGACTACGATAAATACTGGCAGGAAAAAGTTATCCCCCAAATCCGCGAGCTGCTCACCAATTACGGGGAAGTGAGCATGCTGTGGTTCGACATGTGGATTCACCACTCCCAAACGGTCGTTACCAAAGCGCAACTGCTACAGCTGAAATCGCTGATTCGTAGCCTACAGCCCGACTGCCTCGTCAATTCGCGGCTGGGACTGTCAATCGAAGAAGACCCTGACATCGACTTTAAGACGCTGGGCGATAACCAGTTGGGCAGTCATAAGGAAGAATTTCCATGGCAGTCGCCTGGCACGGTAGCTCATTCGTGGGGCTTTCATTCCGGCGAATCGTCATGGAAGGCTACCAGCGTATTGCTGAAATCGCTCATCGGCAACGTCAGTCTGAATGGGAATTTCATGCTAAACATCGGCCCGCGAGCCAATGGCGAGGTGCCCTACGAAATAGAGCACAGGCTGCTCGAAATCGGCCAGTGGCTCGACGTTAACGGCGATGCAATCTATGGCGCCGCCGCTTTCGACCTCGACAAGAACCTGCACGACTGGGGAAAAATTACCATGAAGCAGGCCGACGGCACAACACGCCTCTTCCTGCACCTGTACAACTGGCCGCTGAACAGACAACTGCCCCTGACCGGCATCACCACGCCCCCGACACGGGTATATCTGCTGGCCGATAAGCAGAAACAGCCTTTAGAATTTACTCACGGCGGAGCCTTTACAAATATCAGGCTGCCCGCAATGGCGCCCTCCCATTATGTATCGGTGATTGCGGTTGAATATGAACAAATACCCGAAACAGTACAAAATATCGTGGCCAAAACTACCGATGGCGGCTATTCAATGACTTACGATAAAACTGTCGGCGAGAGAACGCTGAAACAGAACGGACGCAACCGCGAGGGAACAGTGCCGCCCCACGTGAGCATCAAAAGCCCCCAAACCCTGAAATGGCGGCTCTATGTGGACGCCCCAGGCAACAAAAATATCGACGTGTCATACAGCTTCGCAGGCGATAAAGCTGTTGGCAAAATAACATGCCGCACAGTCAATACCACCCTGTCGCACACCATAGAGCCTTCCGGCCAAACCGTTGGCGAGCCGAACCAGAACTGGGCTATCCCGCGCTTCCTCTCTCACCGTATGGGCAAAATACGCTTCCCCGACGCCGGATACTATGATGTGGAACTCGAAATAGCCCCTGTCGACAACAGCGAGCTGCTGTTCCAATGGCTGTGGCTTGGACAGTGAATCACGCAGGCGGTCAACAGTGCACGAATCCTTTCCATTCATACATCATGTTTGGTCGAGGATTGAGGCTCGCATATTGTCTAAATAGTATCTTTCAGGACGGCAAGGTTCCTTTTCGCATCATTATGAGAATTAGTTCTTTGCCATATTTATTTCATCTCTAAAATTATCCTAATCAAAATTGACACTTTAATTTCGGCATTAGTGGCCAGTCGCAATGCAGGAAGATGCTGCCTGTAGTTTTGAGGATGCGGTACATCTGCTCGACGCGCTCGTAAAGCCAGGCGATATAATGCTCCACCCCCCTGACCAGCGGTCGCGGAAGGAGCGCACCTTGCCCTCGTCGCCCCAGATGACCTCGTAGTTGCGGTTCGAGAAGAACGGCGGGTCAAGATAGACAAGGCAGAGTGCAATTTCATTGAAGAAACCGCACTCTGTAAACCCCACATCCTAATTGAGCAATCGCCGCACTTCCCCAATCCACAGCACAAGCGAGGTTACGCCGACGATTATGCCCCAATCAGCCCATTCGAGCGGGGTTACGTTGAACATCTCGCCGCCGAAGGTAACAATCAGATATTGACCGAAAAGGATTACCGCCGCAATCGCAAGGAAGCCGCTGCATGAGCCGATGTTGGCAAATGCCGATTTGCCCGTCATAAAGGCTTTGGCG
>JAISSS010000107.1 GCA_031272965.1 Bacteroidales bacterium
GGCTGACCTGTACAAGTCCGAAAGGCGACGCCGCCCCCGGAAACGTCTTACCCGCTTCATAGCCCTGAGTAGTAGCCCCTACGAATGGGTCAACATAATCCGAGAGCCGTGTCTGCGCATGCGCATTAGTATGTAAGGCAACGCCAATTTCAGCTATTAAGAGAAATATAAAAAAAACTGACTTCATACCATTTAAATTATTTTGTTTATACATATAAATATAAACATAGATTATCAAAACATTTATAACTGTTAACGTCTATTGGGCTGCAAAGGTAACAAAATAATTTATACCAAATCATTGTTGTCCGCTAAAACGCTGAAATGACCGTTTTTTTAGCGGGAAGTAGTAAAAAAGACGACATGTGTGGATACAGCGCCCAAAAAGCAGAGGGACTCTCCTGGCGGAGGCCCCTCTGCAACTGCATAGATTCCTTTCAAGACCGGTTATTCTCTGATACAGCGGACGTTCAGCACGTTGCCGTGAAACAGAGTCGGCGACAGAGCTGCATTACCGCGGTAAGCCATGAAGTTGTTGCCGTTAGTCGTTGACGTCCATACGCTACAGGAGACATGCTGCGAATGGTAGTCCACCCAGCTATAGAGGTCGCGGAAGCCCGACTTGGGATAGTAGCCGCCGATGTCGGCATTAAAATTTGAGGCATCCAACCAGTGGCTGCCGAAGTCAGCAGCAGCAGGCAGTTTCCATCCGGGCGGACAGGGGTCATAAACGCTCTTGGAAGTACTCCACAGCGGATACAGGTCTGTCGGGGCACCGTCATACCACGACGTGCCCCCGTTGAGGTCCCGCAGATAGTAGTTAGTGGGAAAGTGCATCGCCTCATAGAAGTCAACCGACGTATTCTGCTGCCGTATGAAATATTCGGATGCACGGGTAGCGCTGTTATAATAGGGGTCTGTGGGCAGGTTCTTCATGGCATTGGCCTCACCGTTATAGAGTATCAGCGGGTCTTTGCGCCCCCATTGATAATAGAGGCCGATGGAAGCGGCGTCATTGCTGCGCGCCCCCATGTTACGGTCCATCCAGGCCGGATTGAGCGCCGGATTGGCAGTGTTCCCCACAGCATTGCCGTGAGCGTCGTAAGGGTTATAATCAGTATTCCAAATATGGAAAAGCCACAAGAGTTCACTTTTTGTGCCATCGCCATTGTGATAATTGCCATTGCCGTCGTCATCCTGGTAGAGGAGAGCGACAGCATTCCCCTGTACGCTACCGGGTATAATGAACACATAGACGTCTGACAGGCTCGTAGCCGTGCCGGTTCCGGCAGTGAGTACGCTACGCACCACGTTGTTGGTGGTTCCGCTGATACTGCCCGCATCAGCCCACACTAATTGCGCCCGCAGTTTCGACACATCGGTAATATAGCGGCCCATTATGGACTGCCCCACGATACTGCAGGGGATAAAAATCGGGGTTGACGCGGGCTGTACGATGAAGGAATTTGATTGAGGCATGATGATTCCGGCCATGCCGTGCAGCTGTATGACGCCCCAGTCCACGTAAGTGGCGCCGTCAAAGCGGGACAGTTTAACCCTACCGTCACCGCTGGTGAAGCCGGGCACGGGATTGCGGAACTTGTCAGTGGCACGGAACTGCACCGGAAGTCCGTTCCTGATTTCATAGGTACCTGTTTGCACGGGAAAGTCTGCCACCACGTCCGCATTGCTCTCAAGCTCGGCTTTCCACGGAAAATTGGCTTTTATAAAGAACGATTTCATACCCCCATCGAGGCTGAAAGTGGTGCTTCCGGCGGTTTGCAGATGCAGGTGGAATTGGCGCAGCAGCAGGTTGCGGGTGATAATCCGGCCGTCGCGACGCAGGCTGAAGGTCAGCGTAGAGCTCTTCTCAATGAACGGGTCGGCAGCGATTTCGGCGGCGGTCAATCCGGGCGGAGCAATGGTAAAGCGCCCGACGCCCCCCTGTATGGAGCCGATTGGCGGCTGCCCGCATCCCTCTGGAAAAGCAGGCGCGAGCGGCGATTCGGACACTTGCAGCAACTCGGCGCCGGGGTCCCAACTCACCGTAAACGTCTGGGGAACAGGCGGCGCCGTACCGTCACAGGCAAATACAAGCTCCGAAATCTCACTGTCAGCCGCATCGCGAATGAAAATGCCTGCATAGCGGTCAACAAGCTGTGTTACAACGACTTCATAATGGAAGCGCCCCGCGATAACCACAAACGAACAGCTCCGCACCGCCCGCGTATCGTTCTCCGTCAAATAAAGAAAAACCGAATCCTCAACACCGGCGCCACCAAACGACTTCGACAGCGTAAGCCACCCAGCCGACGCCCCGCCATAAGTGATGCTGTCGATGCGCCAGCCCGATTCATCTATTTCTTCCGTCACATAATCGGTAGTGATTATCAACATGTTATCACTTTTATCGGTCCGATATTCATCCGCATACAGCTCAATACGGCTCTTGCTGACCGCCAGATAATAATAGCGGTCGAACAGCACGTCCGGAAATTCGCTGTAATCCCATTCCTTAATTACCGCATCAATGTTGAACGAGGCAGAGTTGAACGCCTGGTCAGGATTGTCATAGCCACGTCCGCTGACGCTCTCAATTTCAAAGCGATAACACCAGTTGCGCAGCACGTCCTTAAAATGGCCGTCAGAGTTTTTGAGGTCGAGACGGTAGTAAGTGCTGTTTGTGTCGCCGTCATAGAGGCCTCCCACCACGATGCATGTTGCCGCACGATAGTTGGCAGGGGACGCGGGGGCGGCCGATTCGAAGGTATATATTTCGCGGACGAGGCCGGTATCAGCAGGGGCAGTATATATCAGCGGGCCATGCTCGCGACCGGGGTTTGCCGGCTCGGAGACGCGGCCTGCCTCCCGTGCTGCGGACGCGGGCGCCACTAAACCACAAGTATTGCGGTTATAAAGATATACTTCACGCAACCTGAAAGAGGCGCGGGCAGACGGCAACACCACAACATCGAGGCGGGCAAGCATCCGCACCAAGTGCAGATTGGAGATGCCGCTGTCGCTCAACGCCTCATCAACCTGCACCGGCCCGTATTCTGCCCACATCGGGACAGGTACAAACGTGCCACTGTCGGTCTCCCACCGTGCCGCAGTAAGCGTAAAATCCGAAAGAATACTGTCCTTAGAGCCGCCTTCCGGAAGCGGCCTGTCCCGCTCCGACTGCGGCAAGTTGGTCAATATCACTAACTTGCACGGGGTTGCGCTCTTCCGCAAACTCACCGTAAACCGCTTGCGGCCGCCATACACGCTGCCCTCATCTTCCGAAATCTGCGTCGGCGTAACACGATAGGAAAACGTCTCATTGCTGCCCGATACGGAAAACACAAGCACATCGACATGCGACACGGTGTTCTCGTCAACCTCCGACAACGCCTTGCCCGATGGCCACGGATGCTCCGGGGCAACCACCGTTATATTAACGTCAACATGGCTGTCAACAGGCGATACCGGCACTTTCCCAACAGGATATTCACGCGAACAGCCCGATATGCCAGCCGTCAATATTAACCAAAAATAAATTCTGCCATCCATTGCTTCTTCATTTATGCTTTTATATATTATACGCTTAATAATGCAAATTGTTTTCCTGACATACTGTAACTCATTGATAATGAACACATACGTACTTTTCCTAAAAACGAACAGTTTTTATAACTTCTTGACTGTCAGAAAGTTGTCAAAAATCATAAACAACGCAAAAAATTTTCCCGCGAACAAAATTTTTTTCGGGATTTTGTTGCAGCAAAGAAATTATTTTATACCTTTGCGCCGTCAAAATGAGACGGCGCGTTCTTCTAACGGTTAGGAAACCTGATTCTCAATCAAGTAATAGGGGTTCGATTCCCCTACGCGCTACAGGAAAAGTACAGTTAGTTATTCGAGTACAGTTAATCACAGGCACAGTTAATCGCATGGTATGAAACAGTTGACATTTACGCTTATAGCGTTGCTGCTTGCGGCCTGTAGCAGCGCCGAAAAAGAGAAAGATACGGAAAAAGATAGCGGGCAGGAATCGACAAAGATGGTAGCGGTGAGTTATTCGCCGAGCAGCGAGCTGTTCCCCAATCCCGAACGCGGCTTCTACAAGCATACCGAAAGCCACCCCGGCGCCGCGCCCACTCCGCTCAACCTCAACACGCTGAAATCGTATCGCGCTTCCAATATATCCCTGATTTACAGGGGATATTATCTCAAAGGCTTCCGGAATCAGGCGCTTTCGGACCAGGCGCTTCAACAATTGGATGAGGACATGGCAACCCTGCGCGCATCAGGCCTTAAGTGCATCCTGCGGTTTGCCTATTCCAGCAGCGACAGCGAAGCCGATGCGCCGTTAGATATTGTGTTACAGCATCTTGAACAGTTACGCCCGTTCTTTGCCAAAAATGTCGATGTGATAGCGACGCTACAGGCAGGTTTTATCGGCGCATGGGGCGAATGGTATTATTCATCTAACAACCTCAAAACCCCCGAAATACGCGCCGCTGTCCTCAACAAAATACTCGACGTGCTGCCCTCACAAAGGACAGTTCAGGTGCGCACTCCCGCCTACAAGACGGAATATATCCAGTCAAAAAGTCCCGTAACATCGAGCAGCGCGTTCAAAGGCTCAAAAGCCGCCCGCATCGGCCATCATAACGACTGCTTCCTGGCAAGCCCCACTGACTATGGCACGTATTCAGCCATCGAAGAAGAAAAGAAATATATCAACAGCGAAGGCCTCTACCTGCCCGTCGGCGGCGAAACATGTCCGCCCAGCGGCATCGACCCGGCCGACTGCCAAAAAGCGGAAGACGAAATGAGAACCCTGCGGTGGAGCTTCCTCAACGAAGACTATTATCACGGCGTCAACGACCGCTGGATAACGCTCGGCTGCATGGACAACATCATCCGCGAACTCGGCTACCGCTTCACCCTGCAAAGCGGCTCGTTCAGCGATAAAGCCGCCCCCGCAGGCGAAATAAAAATCGAATTTACCGTCAACAACAGCGGTTACGCCTGTCCCTATAACCCCCGCAAAACAGAAATTATCCTCAAAAACGACGCTTCCGGTGCGCTCTATGCCCTGGAGCCGGACGTTGACGCGAGACTGTGGAAGCCGCGCATACCCGCAGAAGTGAAAATCAGCGCCGGACTGCCCGCCGACATCCCCGAAGGAACATACAGCCTCTTCCTCAACCTGCCGGACCCCGAACCGACGCTCGCCAAGAACCCCGACTACGCAATCCGCCTCGCCAACAGCAACCTCTGGGACGCCACCACCGGCTTCAATAGCCTCAATCACAGGGTAACCGTCGAATCCGGCGCTTCCAAGAACTACAGCGGCACGCTATTCTTCAAGAAAAGGCAGTAACCGCGGCAGAACCGTTACAGGAAACCATAGAGACGTTATACAATCACCTCGAAGTTCTCAATAACCTTCTTATTATATGCCTTCCATCCTCCGCGAAAATCCCTGCTTGACATGGAAATGAACTTGTGCAGAAAAAGGTTGTTCCATGATTCTTGTAAGGGTTAACCATTTCTATAGGCAACCCTTTATATAATTACAAAACGTCTTCATTTCCTGCTCATTACGGAAATAGACCTCATAACGCTCTAACCCTAAACTGCCTTTCTTCTTTCCGTCATCCCGAAGTCTGTCATCTCTTTGAATGTCTTCGTTCAGATTTGATACATCTATGTCTGTGTTGATTTGAAGTACAGTTTTGCGACTACCCGGTCCGCCCATTTTTACAGCTGAGAAAGACCATTTTGGCGTTGTAATGCCAATTTTCGTTTTCTTGAAATTCAACTCTACTTCTGACAATGTACGTAAGAAAGAAAGGAATCGTAAAAAAACTTCCTGCCCATCCGAATAAGCGCCAAAGAATCTGTTAATCTCGTATGTTTCAGGGTCTTGCGAAATAATACTTTTTATGTCATTGATTTTCTTCGTGTTAACTGTCTCTATTTTGATGTCATCAGGGTCATTGTTAATGTAGTCGATGAAAATCAAATCGTCTTCAAACCAGTAATACTTTATTAGCGTCACGTTGTTTTCTTTCAACTTCTTAACTCTGTCAATCTGTGTAAGACCAAATTTTTCAGAGGAAACCGCTACGTCAATATCGCCCCGCAAAAAAAAGGCGCCTTCGCGCCCAATTGAAAACACTGTCAGTGCCCGGAACAGGATTCGAACCTGCACACCCTTGCGAGCGCTAGTCCCTGAAACTAGTGCGTCTACCAATTCCGCCATCCGGGCATTTCTTATTTTGCGGTGCAAAAGTAGCGAAAAAAAGCGTTCAAAATACATCCGTGCCAAAAAAAAGCGTATTTTTACCCCCGAAATTAAGATTGTTAACTTAAAACAACCTTTTTAACGGATTATTTATATGAACAAATGTTTATTATTAGCTGTAACAGGCTTATTATCAGCGACTTTATTACTGTCGTGTGATGGCATCTCCAACGGGACGCCCGACGGCAAGCTGTCTAAAGGATTTGTTAACCCGCCCGATTCCATGCAGACCGGTGTTTACTGGTACTGGATTTCGGATAACATCTCCAAGAACGGCGTGGTAAAAGACCTCCACGCCATGAAAGAGGCCGGTATTAACCGCGCCTTCATCGGGAACATCGGCCAGGGCGACATCCCTTACGGCAATGTAAAGATGTTCAGCGACGAGTGGTGGGACATACTGCATACCGCGCTGAAGACGGCCACCGAATTGGACATCGAAATCGGCATCTTCAATTCGCCCGGCTGGAGCCAGTCGGGGGGCCCCTGGGTGAAGCCGGAAGAGGCCATGCGCTATCTCGCCGCATCAGAAATCAGGGTCAAAGGGCCGCAAAAGCTGTCGCAGAAGTTGCCCTTGCCGGTAGAAGGCAAAAAGTCTTTCGACGGCAAACCGGCCACATTCCAGGACGTCAAGGTTATTGCATATCCCGCACCGTCCGGCAAAGTATGGAAGCAGGAAATCCGTACATCCTTTAAAAATGAGGATGATGAATATGCCGACCGCTCGTTCACCTTCACCTTTGAGAAGCCGGAGACCCTCCGCAGCATCTCAATCACGCCGGTAAACACGGCCATCAATGCCTTAGCGACAGTGTCGGTGCCGGAACCGGAAACGGGGAATATGAAAACTGTGGCCGAGTTCGCGGTTAACCGCACCAACCGCAGCCTCAATGTGGGGTTCATCCAGGATGCGCCCGTTACGGTTAACATTCCCGAAGTTACGACAGAGAGCGCCGTTGTGAGTCTTACCAACAACAGGAACAGTGCGGGCTTCTTAGACATCGAGCTGAGCAGCCTTCCCCGCATCGAACGCTACAGCGAAAAGACGCTGGCCAAGATGCACCAGACGCCCCTGCCATACTGGCATGACTATATGTGGCCGCAGCAACCCGAACAGTCAGAAGGCGCCATCAACCCCGCCACCGTTGTTGACCTGAGCGACAAACTGCGGCCCGACGGCACCTTCCACTGGGACGTCCCCGACGGCGAATGGGTTATCATGCGCACCGGAATGACCCCCACAAACGTTACTAACAGCCCCGCCTCCCCAGAATCTACCGGCTTCGAAACCGACAAGATGAGCAGGAAACATATAGAGACCCACTTCTACGGACACATCGGCGAGATACTGAAACGAATCCCCGCCAAAGACCGTAAGACGTTCCGCATAGTGGTAGAAGACAGCTACGAAACCGGCGGCGAAAACTTCACCGACGGCTTCATCGAAGACTTCCGCCAGCGCTATGGCTACGACCCCGTACCGTATCTGCCTGCATATCAGGGATATGTTATAGGGAACAAGGAAAATTCCGACCGCTTCCTCTGGGACGTGCGCCGCCTGGTTGCCGACAAGATTGCATACGACTACGTCGGCGGGCTGCGCGACGTCAGCCACCAGCACGGCCTCACCACATGGCTGGAATGTTACGGACATTGGGGATTCCCCAGCGAATTTCTCATGTATGGCGGCCAGTCTGACGAAATCGCGGGCGAATTCTGGAGTGAAGGCAGCCTCGGCGACATAGAGAACCGCGCCGCCTCGTCATGCGGCCATATCTATGGCAAAACGAAAATATCCGCCGAATCGAACACCTGCGGCGGCGGCGCCTATTCCCGCTACCCCGCCGTGATAAAACAGCGCGGCGACCGCTTCTTCTCCGAAGGCATCAACAACACCCTGCTGCACGTGTATATCACCCAGCCCTACGAAGAGTGGAGTCCGGGCGTCAACGCCGGATTCGGCAACGAATTTAACCGCAAAAACACCTGGTTCTCCCAGATAGACGTCTATACACGGTACCTGAAACGGGTAAATTATATGCTGCAACAGGGGCTTAACGTGGCGGATGTGGCCTATTTCATCGGCGAGGACGCCCCGAAAATGACCGGCGTAACCGACCCGCCCCTGCCCGCCGGCTCACAGTTCGACTACATGAATGCCGAGGTCATCGAAAAATACATGACCGTAAAAGACGGCCTGATTACGCTGCCACATGGCACTCAATACCGCATCTTAGTGCTGCCCAAACTGGAAACGATGCGGCCGGAAGTGCTACAGCGAATCCGCGACTTGGTTAACGACGGCGCCACAGTATTGGGGGCGCCCCCGCGTCGCTCGCCAAGCCTGCAAAATCAGCCCGCCGCCGATGAGCAGGTACAGAAATTAGCCGCCGAGCTGTGGGGCAATGTGGACGGCGTCAACGTTAAACATGCCAAATTCGGAAAAGGCATCATCATCAACGGGTTGAATCTCGCCGAAGCCTTCGAGCTTATCGGGAACAGACCGGACTGCTACATCCCCGAACTTCAGTTCGCAAATGGCGCCCCCGCCCCGGCAGTGCCAAATAACACGGTGCTTTATGGACACCGCACACTGGAGGGCGCCGAAATATACTTCCTGAGCAATCAGGCAAATAAAACGGTTAACATTCCGGCCGTATGGTTCCGCGTGGCCAACCGCAAGCCGGAACTGTGGCATCCCGTAACGGGGCAAATCAGGTGGCTGCCTGCTTTCAGGAGCAGGGACGGGCTGACCGGCGTCCCCCTGCGATTAGAGCCGTATGAAAGCGTGTTCATCGTATTCCGCAAGAAAGCCACCTCCAGACAGTCGCTCGACACTCCCGACGCTATCGCGCAGAACTTCCCCGCCCCCAGCAACACCACAGACATCACTGGCAGCTGGACTGTGGCCTTTGAAGACCGAAACCCCATTCAGCGCGGCCTGGCCGAACCGGTGAAATTCGATTCGCTTTTCAGCTGGACAAAATCGGACGTCGAGGCCATAAAACACTATTCGGGAACAGCGCGGTATTCCAAAACATTTACCGCTAAAAAGCCCAAAAGAGGCCAGCGACTGTATTTGGATTTGGGCGCACTCACCGCAATGGCAAAGGTCTATCTCAACGGCCAATACATCGACGGAGTATGGACAACCCCGTACCGCGTTGACATTTCCGATGCGGTGAAAAACGGCGACAATCAGCTCGAAGTGGCAGTCGTTAACACGTGGGTAAACCGGCTCGTTGGCGACGCCGCATTGCCGAACAGATCACGTCCTACATGGACGCCCCGCAATCCGTATCATAACTCTGCCGACACATTTTTGCAGCCGTCAGGACTGTTCGGCCCCGTAAAATTACTGACCTTCGAGTGGTGAGAGTAACTGTTCAGAACTCGATTTTATAACTTAAGTTCGGAATACTCACTGCGCTCTTATACATTACCGGTTTGTCGAGGCGGTAGTCATAGATGTAGTCCTGCGGTTCCTGATAGCCGTTAACGTTATACATTTTGAGGGCTATTTCATGGGTGAGTTTTTGGCGGTTAATTTTATAGCTGGCCGTCAAATGCGAGATAAATGCAGGCGAGAACTGCGGCTCGTAGGCTTTCGAGGTGTCATAGACGACGCTCTTGGAAGCCTGCGATGCCGCCTCGTTTACGGGGATATAGCGGTCGCCACCCTGAAAAGAGCACCGCAGATTGAGGCTGAAGATGTTCTGCTTTTGGCGCCCGGTTTTCCATTCTTTGCCACCCAATGCGTTGAGCAGGAAGCCACGGTCGAGGCGGGTGTTACGCCAGCAGCCATCGCCCCCGCGATAGCGCGACCGGAACACTGTGGCCGTCAGCATGTAATAATAGCCACGATTCAGATACCGCTCCAGCGTCAGGTCAATCCCGCGGTTCAGGCCGGACCCGGAACTCTCCAGCGCATCCATCAGATACCATGCACGATGATTGATGATGGAAAATATGCTGTCGTTAGCCACAGGAACGTCAAAAAGATACTGATTGAACGCCTCCACTTTCAGATGTACATTGGCAGACACCGACAGGTCGTATGACAGGACAAGGTGATGCGCTTTGGCTAATTTCAGGTTCTTATTGACAGGTGTGGCGCCGCTTTGAGGCGTTGTAACGAAATAATAGTCGAGTTTCTCGTGTCGGCTGTGCAGACCGTATGCGATTCCCCACGCCTGCTTCTCATCGTGCTGCCATTTCAGGCTCACGCGCGGCTCTATGGAATAGCGCCCGTTAAGGCAAAAATACTGCGCATGAAGCCCTGCCGATGCCGACAGGCGCCCATTAAGCCGCATGTTCGACTGGCTGTAGGCGGCCAGCAATGCCGACTGCCCGTTACTGCGGGCAAAATTAACCATCGGCAACGGCGGCCACTGGTTAACGTCAGGGCTGGAATTATAGTCTATGTCATAGAACAGGCCGGTAACGGTAACGCCGGTGCGGTTTACATGCGTTGCGCCGAACTTGCGGTTCAGGAAGGCGGTGAATATCAGGTCGGTATTTGTGCCGTTCATTTCATTTACTGCACTTTTGTTCATCTTAGTATCCCACTGTTCCATCAGCAGCCGGTTTTTGCTGTAGCTCACTGCGAGGGACGTTTTCAGATATGCCTCGCCGTCCAGGAAGAGTTTGTGAGTGAGGCCTCCGGCGGCTTTGGTCTGTCGCGAATCGCCCATACCCTCGAAAGTGTTGGTCCATTCGAGAGTATCTTCCGGCGGCGTGGCTAAATAGTGGTTCGTGATTCCGATTCCCCATACGGATAGCGTTCCGGCTTTTACGGTGGGGAAGTTCAGCTTAAACGAGAGGTCCTGATAGCGCATTCCGCCGGCCTCGCCCACCACATCGGGGAGCAGGTCGGCTGCCAGCGCCATCGACGAATAGCGGTAGTTGAATAGGTAGGATGCGCGTCCCCCCTTTTTGAAGGGGCCTTCGGAGGCAAACTCTACGCCGAGCGTTCCTATTTGTGCCGTATATTCATATTGCTGATTATTGCCACTGCGCAGCTGCATGTCGAACACGCCGGACAGCGCATTGCCGTATTCTGCGGGGAAGGCCCCCGTATAGAAGTCGGAATTTCCCAGCACCTGCGAACTCAGGGCGGTGATGATGCCGCCGCCTGCGCCGGTGATGTCGGAGAAGTGCGTCGGGTTAGGGATTTCCACGCCTTCGAGGCGCCATTGCAGGAACTGGGGCGAATTGCCGCGGATAGCAATGCCGTTGCTGTTCATGCCACCGGCCACGCCCGCAAAAGCCGTAACTAACCGCGCAGGGTCATCGAAGCCGCCCGCAAACCGGTTAGCCTCTTCCACGCTGAACATGCGCCCGCCCACCAACGCCATCGGGTTGAGTGGCGCCTCCTTATTGGTGGTGGGGCGCACCACAACCTCCCCAAGGCGCTGCAACTGCTCCGTCATGGCGATTTCCAGAACAGCTTCCTTGCCCGAAGTAACCATCACCTCGCGGAACACGGTCGGCTCATAGCCTACAAACGTCGCCCGCACATCGTACCGGCCCACCGGCAATCTGTCGATGCGGAATGTACCGTTACCATCGGTTATGGCCCCCTTCGGCGGGCTTATACTCTCCACTGTTACCGTTACGGACGGCAACACCTCACCCGACGCCGCATCAGTAACGACCCCGCGAATGGTCTGACCATATAATACACTTACAGACAGTATATTACATATAATAATAATGAATAAAATCCTCTTCATCGGCACAATTTTCAGAATTTCAAATGCAAAAATCGCTGCAAAAATAGTAAAAATAATAACAGCGAAAGAATTACCCCCGTCGCCGGACTTTACAACAGTTTCACGTTAACTACATAAAACGGCGCATTTTTACGCCGTTCTGTTAATTTTCCCCGAGAAAAAGCGACAGAGCGGCCATTTATTCATATCTTTGCAGTGTGAAACTATAAAAGGTTATAAAAGCATTATTGTTAAACTATAGTAATTAAGAAATATGGCAGTTAGTTATAAAGAATTAGGCCTTGTCAACTCCCGCGAGTTGTTTAAGAAGGCCATCAGCGGGGGATATGCCATTCCCGCCTACAATTTCAACAATATGGAACAGATGCAGGCCATTATTCAGGCTTGCGTGGAGACCAAGTCGCCGGTGATTTTGCAGGTGTCGTCCGGCGCCCGCAAATATGCCAACCAAACGCTGTTGCGCTACATGGCACAGGGGGCAGTGGAATATGCCAAAGAACTCGGCTACGAGATTCCCATCGTGCTGCACCTCGACCATGGCGACACTTTCGAGCTCTGCAAGAGCTGCGTAGAATACGGCTTCTCTTCGGTAATGATTGACGGCTCGCATCACTCATACGACGACAACGTCGCCCTGACCCGCAAAGTCGTGGAGTATGCTCACCAGTACGATGTAACCGTCGAAGGCGAGCTCGGCGTTCTGGCCGGAATCGAAGACGATGTGCAGGCTGACCACCACACCTACACCCGCCCCGAAGAAGTGGAAGACTTCGTGAGCAAAACCGGCGTCGATTCGTTAGCCATCTCCATCGGAACCTCCCACGGCGCCAACAAGTTCACCCCCCACCAGTGCACCCGCGATGCAAATGGCATCCTGATTCCGCCCCCATTACGCTTCGACATCCTCGAAGCCATCGAACAGCGCCTGCCCGGATTCCCCATCGTACTGCACGGCTCGTCCTCTGTGCCACAAGACCTCGTGAAAATCATCAACGAAAATGGCGGTAAACTCAAAGACGCTATCGGAATCCCCGAAGAGCAACTGCGCGAAGCCGCTAAATCAGCAGTGTGCAAAATCAATATCGACTCCGACGGACGCTTAGCAATGACCGCCGCCGTCCGCAAAGTGTTCGTAGAAAAACCCGCCGAATTTGACCCGCGCAAATACCTCGGCCCGGCCCGCGATTCCCTCAAAGAGCTGTACAAGCACAAAAATATCGAAGTGCTCGGCTCGGCCGGAAAAGCATGATTCTATTAATTTTTCATATAGTACGGAAATATATCCGCAGGGGGCAATTTTACTTGCCCCTTTTTTTATGCCGTATCACTCCATTTTCCGGATGAACCCTTTTTTTGCCCCATATCACAATAGTTATCAGTACTGCCAGACATTTAACTATCGTTCAATATTAATTTTTCTTAATATTGGCGTTTTTGTCAGGATTATTGATAAATATATTGATAAATTCACTACCTTTGCCCCGTTATTCGGAACATATACTTTGAAAAACTGATATAAAATGAATAAGAGAATCTTTAGCACAGTACTGATAACTTTCGCCCGGCTAACACTTATCGCGGGCATATTCGGCTCCATACTGAACGCATGTTCACATGAGCACACCATCGACGCTCCGGAAAGCGCCCCCGTGCCTTTCACTGTGGCCCTGACAAAATCGGCAAACCCGGAAGACAACATCATTGATGCCCGCCTCATCATCACCAACACCGCAGGCACACGCATCATCTTTAACACAAAAAATCCCGACCCCGGCTCAGACCCCGACAAGGTGGAGTTCGAGACAACCCTCGCCACAGGCCTCTACAACGTCTATCTATTCGCTAACGAGCTGAGCGCGTGGAACTTGGACGCCGTTACTTCGGCCGCCGAAATCCGCGAAAAAACTCTGACCCTCGCCGCCGACCCCGTCGTGGACGCCTCACACGGAATCCCCATGTACAAGGCCTGGGAAGGC
>JAISSS010000038.1 GCA_031272965.1 Bacteroidales bacterium
CTCGACGGGCGTCGGATTGTCCGTCTCGTCGCTGTCGTCCTTGTCGCAGGCGGTAAGGCATAAAGCCATGCCCGCAATCATACATACTGTCGGCGTCGCGCTGCGTTTCCACAGCCTGCCGCCGCTCCTCAAAAGCCGGAAATAAACCGGCGTAAAAAACTTTTTTCTTGGCATACTGAATAGTTACAAATCGTTATCTTCGTTATCTTAATATGTGAATATCGCTGTCGGCAAAATGCCGACAAAATTATCTGCTTTCGCTATACAAAGAACGTGCCATTTTTTATAACTCATTGATATACAGTAGTTTATAAGAGTGTGCCATTTTTTTAGTATTCATAATTCCTACATTTTCGTAGGAAAGGAAGGCGAGTATTACAGAAATGTTATCAGTTGTCAATTGTCAGTGGTTGGTGGGGGATGGGAGGGACTTGCCTGAGCAGTCATGAATGAATCCCCGTATTCCCTTATTAAGAGGTTGAAAATCAGGGAATAATGCGATATATATGCCCAACAGTGCTACTGATTGCGTCTGTGGAAATAGAGGTTCCCTGTTTTTGAAATTTGCAATTACGGTCGATTGCGGTTTACCATATTATAAAATGCTGATGATACCGGCAACGTGGCTGTTCATGCTGTTCGGAATAGCAGCTGATTTAGATATGGGCCCAGTTTTACAGGCGGGTTTTTTGCGGGGTTTTACGTTTTTTTTGCCCCGTATTAATTATAAACTATTGATTTACAGTTGGTTTACGGTGGTGCATATATTAACATAATATTATTAACAAGTTTTAACGGTAAAATATCAAATCTTGTGCGGCAAATGGCGGTGTGTATTGAGAAAAGTATTACTTTTGTGCGTCTTTTCAGACTGTATAAATCGAATGACAATAAAAGAACAAATAGACAGGGACAGATTGCCCCGCCATGTAGCCATAATAATGGACGGCAACGGGCGGTGGGCATTAAGTCAGGGGAATCAGCGGATTTTCGGTCATGAGCATGGCGTAGAGGCGGTGCGCTCGGTGGTAGAAGGAGCCGGCGAGGTCGGTATCGGCTATCTGACGCTGTATGCCTTTTCGACAGAGAACTGGCTTCGTCCGCGCGAAGAAGTTGATGCACTGATGAACTTATTGGTGCAGGCCATCAATGACGAGACGGCGAGCTTGAAGAAGAACCGCGTCAAGTTGCTGACAATTGGCGACTTCGACAGTTTGCCCCCTGTTGTCCGTGAGAAGCTCGCCTGGTCGCTTGAGGAGTTGAGAGATTGCGACGGGTTACGGCTTATCATTGCCCTGAGTTACAGCGCCCGTTGGGAGATTACCCGTGCTGCCCGCCTGCTCGCTGATGATGTGCGGCGCGGCGCGGTCTGTGATGCCGACATTGTTCCCCAATTGTTCGATAAATATTTAACCACAAAAGATATTCCTGACCCGGAACTGCTGATTAGAACCAGCGGCGAATTCCGCATCAGCAACTTCCTGCTGTGGCAGATTGCGTATTCCGAGCTGTATTTTACCCCCGTGTTATGGCCCGACTTCAGAAAAGAGAACCTCTTTGAAGCCATCGTGGACTACCAGCAACGGGAACGTCGTTTCGGAAAAACCAGCCAACAAGTAGGAACTTAACTTATTATCTGTTATGCGTAGATTACTGATTTCATTTCTGCTCTGTGCGCTTAGCGCCACCGCATTTGCCCAGTTAGACAAAAGCGCCGACTTTACGGTGGACTACAGTTCCAACCAGAAATATACTATTGCCGGTATCGACATACAGGGTATTCGCTACCTCGATAAAGACATCCTGTTACAGTATTCAGGGCTGGCGCCCGGCCAGGAATTTAGCTTTTCGGATAACCTCATCCAGAACGCGATAAAAAAGCTGTGGAACAACCAGATGTTCTCCGACATAAAAGTTGAGGCCAGCAAAATAGAAGGCGATAAAATATGGTTGGTCATCTTCCTGCAGGAACGCCCCCGCCTGACCGATTTCACCTATTACGGGGTCAGCAAGAACGACATCAAAGACATTAAAGATAAGGTAATATTCATTCCCGGTCAGCAAGTTACCGAAAGTCAGCTCAACAACGCTCAGCGCCTCATCAAAGACATCCTGCACGAGAAGGGATTCCTGAATACCGAAGTGGCTATCGTCCAGCGCGACGACCCCGAACATCCCAATCAGGTGATTTTAGACATCAAAATCGATAAAAAAGAAAAGGTCAAAGTCCAGAATATCGTCTTTCATGGCAACGAAAACCTGAATAGTGTCAAGCTCGACCGCGCCATGAAAAAAACAAATGGCCGAAATATATTGAACTTTTTCCGGACAAAGAAGTTCCTTGAGAACAAGTTCAGAGATGATAAAATGAACGTTATTGCAAAATATAACGAAAAAGGATACCGCGATGCGACCATCACCGCCGATTCGGTTACCCCCCTGCCCAACGGCCGCGTCCGCATAGACCTGTGGGTGGAAGAAGGCAACAAATACTATATCGGCGACATCCGCTGGATGGGCAATACGGTCTATAAATCGGAAGACCTGTCCCGCGAGCTGGGCATCAAAAAAGGCGATGTGTTCGACCAGAAGCTGTTAGACAAGCGGCTTACCGAAGACGAGAGCGCCGTGAGCAGCCTCTATCTTGACCATGGCTACCTGTTCTTCTCCGTCAATCCGGTGGAAGTGCGCGTGGAGAACGATACTATCGACTTCGAGATGCGTATCCGCGAAGGCCAGCAGGCCACCATTAATGAGGTGGGAGTGAAAGGCAATACCAAGACCAACGAGCACGTCATCCGGCGGGAACTGCGCGTGGAGCCGGGAGAGCTGTTCAGCAAGTCAAACGTTATCCGCTCGGTGCGCGAGCTGTCGAACCTGTCGCTGTTCGACCCCGAACACATCAACCCCAAAGTACTGCCCAATCCTGATAACGGCACCGTTGACATGGATTTTGAGGTGGAAGAGAAGTCTAACGACCAGGTAGAGCTGTCGGGGGGATGGGGTGCTAACATGTTCGTAGGCTCATTAGGATTCCGGTTCTCCAACTTCTCAATCCGCAACATGTTTAACAAGTCGGCATGGCGCCCGCTACCGTCCGGCGATGGCCAGACTCTGAGTCTCCGCGCCCAGACCAGCGGCAAGTTCTATCAGAACTACAGCATCTCGTTCATAGAACCGTGGCTGGGTGGCAAGAAGCCCAATTCGCTCACCGTATCGCTGTCGTTCTCGCGGGTGAACTACAGTGCCAACAGCTACTACGGCAGTTCCGGCTACAACCCCTATTCATACGGCTATGGCTATGGTTACGGATACGGCTACAATGACTACTACAGCAACTATGGCTACTACAATACTTACGACACCAATTCCGATGATGACCAGATACAGATGACATTTGCGCTGGCATTGGGCTATGGCTACCGCCTGAAATGGCCGGACGACTATTTTACCATGTATCACGAGTTGTCCTTAGAGCATTACAGCCTGAAGAACATGGCCAACTATTATTACTTCCTCAACGATGGCGCCCAGGCCAGTGGCAGCGGGGAATTTAACAACATCAACTTCAAGACGGCTTTCGGTCGCAACTCGGTGAGCAACCCGCTCTACCCGCGCGGCGGCTCCGAAATATCGCTCACCTTAGAAGCTACCCCTCCCTATTCACTTATCAATGGCAAGAACTATGAATCGCAAAAAATGACCAACCAGGAAAAATACCGGTTCATTGAATACCATAAGTGGAAATTTAAGGGCGACTGGTATATACCGCTGAACTTCAGCTCGTTACGGCATCAGCTTAACGAAAAAAGCAATAAGCTGATACTGCACACCAAGTTTGAATACGGCTTTCTTGGGTATTACAACAACAACCTGCGCTCGCCGTTCCAGCGCTTCCGTGTAGGCGGGTCGGGAATGTCGGGCTACAATCTCTACGGCGCCGACATCATTTCCCTGCGCGGTTATGAAGACTACAGCCTCAGCCCGACCTACGGTTCCAACCTGTATGACAAGCTGTCGCTTGAGTTACGCTTCCCTGTGGCGCTACAGCCGCAGGCAACGGTCTATGTGCTGGCGTTCATGGACGCGGGCAATGCCTGGATGAACTTCAGAGACTTCGACCCCTTTGACCTGAAACGCTCGGCCGGTATCGGTGCTCGCGTATTCCTGCCGATGTTCGGACTGCTGGGCATAGACTGGGGCTATGGCTTT
This sequence comes from Bacteroidales bacterium, assembly GCA_031272965.1. Lineage (GTDB taxonomy): Bacteria > Bacteroidota > Bacteroidia > Bacteroidales > Prolixibacteraceae > JAISSS01. The sequence continues at coordinate 4,213 of JAISSS010000038.1, forward strand.
GACGAAATCGCCGGAAACCCCGGCGCCGGAGGCAGTCAGCTGCACTTCGTCATAGGACAGCAGTTCTAACCCGAAAATTTGGCCTGAAATTTGTATAACATATAAAGTGAACTTTAAAAAAACATAATAACGATGAAGAAATTAATGTTGATTGCCGCCCTGCTGATGAACGCGGGGCTCGCCTCAGCCCAGAAATACGCTTACGTGGATATGGAGTATATCTTTAACAAGCTCCCCGCGTACAAAGACGCCGAAAAGCAGATAGAGGCGCTGACGACCCAACTGCAGAATCAACTTGACCAGGAACATGCCAAACTCCAGCAGCTGTATAGCGACTATCAGAATGAGGCGGCCCGCTTGACGCCCGACCAGAAGCGCCAGCGGGAAGACCAAATCATCGAACGCGAGCAGCAGTATAAGGAACAGCAACGCCTCTATTTCGGCCCCGAAGGTCATGTGGCCAAGCATCGCGAAGCGCTCTTTGCCCCCATTCGCAAGCAGGTGAATGATGCAGTGGCGAAGGTCGCCGTAGCCGGAGGCTATGCTTTCGTGCTCGACAAGTCGGGCGGTGCCCCGATAGTCTATGCAAATCCGCAGTATGACCTGAGCAGTCAGGTACTGCAACAACTCGGAATTAAATAATTCAGACAATAATTAAACACTTATTTATTCTAAAAAATGATTAAATCACTTTGCAAAATTTGTCTATGTGCAGCGTTGCTGCTCCCCGCAGGGCTTAATGCGCAGTCGCTCAAGTTCGCCCACATCAATTCTGACGAGCTGGTGCAGGCTATGCCCGAAGCTATCGAAGCCCGCAAAATCCTCGAAGAAGAAGCCAAAGGGCTTGAGAACCAGCTCAAAGACCTGCAGGACGAGTATAACAAGAAGCTACAGGACTACGTCGCCCAGCGCGATACCCTCAAGCAGTTGGCCAGAGAAGCCAAAGAAGAAGACCTGAACGGATTGGGCGAGCGCATACAGTCGTTCCGCAATACCGCCCAGCAGAAAATAGCCAACAAAGAAAAAGAGCTACTGCAACCCATCTTCGACAAGGCCCGCAAAGCCATTGAAGATGTGGCCAAAGAGCAGGGCGTAATCTATGTCTTTGAAGAGAGCTCGGTTCTGTACAAGTCCACTCAAAGCATCGACCTGTTGCCCTTCGTCAAGAAGAAATTAGGCATACAGTAACTTTTATTGCACGTTCCCCAAGCCATGCTTCTCTGGGTTACGGGCATCTATTTTTGCGTCATCTGGATGTTGTCGGCTGTCATCAATCGACGGGCGGCCTCAAATGACGCTTTCTTTATGGGGACCCGGCGTTCGCCATGGTATGCAGTAGCTATCGGGGCGCTGGGCGATTCCATTTCCGGGGTAACTTTTGTGTCGGCGCCCGGCATGGTCGGCAGTCAGGATATGACCTACATGCAGATGGTGCTGGGCTTCGTGCCGGGGTATGCCCTTGTGGCGTTCCTGCTGTTGCCACTGTATTACCGCATAAACATGGCGTCCATCTACGCCTGGCTGGGCGTCCGCTTCGGGGGCTGTGCCTACCGTACAGGTTCCCTGTTTTTCCTGCTCTCGCGCATGGTTGGCACCGCCTCCAAACTCTACCTCATAATATTAGTGTTTCAAACGCTGGCTTTTGACGGCATGGGAATCCCTTTCTGGCTCACCACCGCCGTATTAATCGGGGCGATATGGCTCTACACCCGCCGCGGGGGCATGAGAACTATCGTCTGGACCGATGTGCTGCAAACCGCTTGCCTGATTGCTGCTCTGCTGCTAATTATCCGGCAGACGGCAGTGTTGCTCGACCTCTCTCCATGCGAGGCGGTCTGTGCCGTGATACATGACAGGCATGCCCGCATTTTTGAGTTTGCCGACTGGAGAACGCCGCAGAATTTCTTTAAGCAGTTCTTCAGTGGCATGTTCATCGTGGTGGTGATGACCGGCCTCGACCAGAACATGATGCAGAAGAATCTCACGTGTCGTTCACTGCGGGAGGCGCAGCGCAACATGCTGGCATATGGGGCGGGTTTTGTGCCGCTAAACCTGCTGTTTCTGTCGCTGGGCGTCCTGCTGCTGCAGTTTGCCGGTCGATACGGTGTTCAGCTTCCGCCGGAATCCGACCGGTGGCTGCCGCTGTTAGCCTCCCGGCATCTGGGTATGGCGGCTTTTGCCTGTTTTACGGTGGGCATAGTGGCCTCCTCGTTCACCAATGCTGATTCGGCGCTGACCGCTATGACCACATCGGCCTGTGTTGACCTGCTGCATACCGACGCCATGCCGGAGCGTAAGGCGGTGCGCGTCCGGCAAGGGCTGCATCTGCTAATGAGCCTGTTGTTACTGCTGTCGGTGCTGCTGTTCCGGCATCTGGGGAGCGGCAACATTCTTACGGCGGTATATACGGCGGCTTCCTACACTTATGGCCCGCTACTGGGCATGTATGCTTTCGGGCTGCTTACCCGCCGCCGCATCAACGACCGTTACGCCCCCTGTGTGTGCATTGCCGCGCCTCTGCTGTGCCTGCTATGCGACCGCCTCCTGCTGCAGATTGCCAACTATCATGCCGGCTACGAAATCCTCCTGCTGAACGGCCTGCTTACCATGCTCGGCCTGTGGGGTATAAGTCGAAAAAATGATAAACCTGTCCCCTGAAAAATCGGCTGATATTATGCTCATATTTTTTCCGTCAGCTTATTTGTAAGAGTATTTTTCATATATTTGCATCTCAAACACGTAATAATATCAGGTATGAAACGATTTTTGACTGTGGCGCTTTTCGTTGGCGCTTTTGGGGGGATGGCGCTGGCGCAGGATGCGGAACGGCTGTATTCTGTGAAATGCGGCGCTATCACAATAACGGTGTTGCCGGAGGGAGACCATGACGGCAATGCAGGTATTCTTGTTGGCGCTGATAATGCGCTGGTTAGCAGGTATATACCGGAGAAGAAGTTTCCGCAGGGCATGAACGCCTTCCTCGTGCAGGTTGACGGCAAGAACTGTCTCTTTGATACGGGGCTTGGCCGTAAATTGTTTGCCAACCTTGACAAGGCAGGCATTGCGCCCGACCAAATCCACGCGATATTTCTGACTCACATGCACGGCGACCACATCGGCGGCATGTTGCGCGATGACCAGCCCGCTTTCCCACATGCGACGGTATGGCTTGCCGAAAAGGAATACAGCTATTGGAAGGATAGTGATAACAGGCTGGCGCTCAAGGTGTTGGAAGCCTATAAAGCCCGTATAAAGCTGTTTACACCTGCCGAATTGAACGGGCATCTGCACGAGCTGACTGCCGGAGTTACGGCTATTGCGGCTTACGGTCATACACCCGGCCATACGGCATATCTGCTACAGTCGAAGAAGGACAAGCTGCTGCTGTGGGGCGATTTGACCCATGCCATGGCTGTTCAGATGCCGCATCCTGAAATCGGCGTAACCTACGATGTGGATGTCCGGACGGCTACTGCCACCCGGCAGACATTCCTGAAATACATCGCGGTTAAGCGGTTGCCGGTTGCGGGGATGCATATTCCGTATCCGGCGGTCGGTATCGTTACTGCGGCTGCTACGGGCTACAAGTTTGTTGCCGGACTGTCGTCCGAATGAGGGGCTGAAGGCGCACTCACCGGACGGTAACGATGATGGTCAGTATTGAGGCGGCGTTTTTAGGGTCGTTGGTGATGATTGATATTGTGCGGCTTTGGCGTCCGTGTTTACCGGTAGAGTCGAATGACACGGTAACGGGGATACTTTCGCCGGGGGCGATGACCATCTTTTGCGGTGTGGCGCGGGTGCAGTCGCAGGCGGTTTTTATGTTGCGGATGATGAGCTCGCGCTGTCCCCCGTTTTTCAGGACAAAATTATGGCTTACGCTGACGCCTTCGCGGATGGTGCCGAAGTCATACGTATTTTCCGTGAACTGTGCCACGGGCGACTGCTCCAGTTCGGTGGGCGTCAAGGCAGAGAAATCCTCCTGCAAGGTGGCGGTGATGGTGATAAAGTTCTGGGTGTCCTGCTGGCCGTTGATAATGACGTATATCCGGCTGATGCAGTATCCGTAAGTATTGATGTTGCGGGTGTCATAGAGCAGGGCTATTTTGCCGCGTTCATTCGGGCGGAGAGTTGCGGGCATGGCCGTAACCGTAACGCGGGGGATTGTTGCCGGGGGCTGGAAGGTCAGTCGTACCGGCTGGGTGGAGCTGTTAACCACCTCGAAGGTGTCGGCGAGGATTTGGTTCACCCGTACTGTTCCGAAGTTTCGGTGTCGCGATTGCAGGCGTAGCGGGCCAATCTGGTCGAGCAGGGGTTGCTGTGTCGCAGCTGCGGGGCGTGGCGGCAGCACCTCGCCGCTGATAAACAGGTCAAGCATGCCGGGTATGGCCTGGGCCATCACTCTGATTTTTTTGCTGAACACGCCCGTCTGTTTTTCGGGGTCATATGTTACTTTTATGTAACCTTTTCCACCAACCGGCACCGCCGCCTGGGTATATTCCGGGGTCGTGCAGCCGCAATCGGGCTTCACATCCAGCAGAAACAGCGGCGCATTGCCCTGATTGGTAAATTCAAAGACGCATGTTTGAGGGCCTGCATCTTGCGGAAAAGAGCCGAAATAATGCTCCTCTCTGCTGAACACGAGCCTGCCCTGCGCCGTGACCGCCTGCGCCGCACCAAGTAATATCACGCACGCATATAACAGTATCTGTACTTCCTTCTTCATATCCTGATGACTTCTTTTTTACGCCACAAAGTTACAAAACCATTCTTGAATGACAAGTAATATTAATTGCAAATCTTTTAACAAAAAAATGTTTATAAATTTTCGGTAATCAAAACACCGCGAAATTAATGTCTATATCCGGCGCTTGTTGTGTGAGCCGGAAGTCTATCGCTAAATCCTAAAAATACACCATAAATCCTAATAAAATGATTTGAAAATTAAGATTTTATAAAGTTCAAACCGTCGTGTGTCTTTTAACGAGCCTGCAAATAGCATTTTTCCTATATTTGCTGCGAAAAAACTGAAAAAAAACAACCATGAGCAGTATCCCGTTTACCGATATAAAAATTCTTGCAGTAATCCTGCAAATGCTACAGAAAAGTAGCAGTAACATTGTCCATACGCCACAATGCGCAGAGGTGCTATTCAATTAGTAGTTTTTCTGGGGATTTCTACGGTTCTTGGAATCTTGCTGCTGCAATTTTTCTTCCTGAAGAATGCGGTTGACCAGAACGAGTTGCGCTTTCACCAGACTGCCACATCCGCTCTGCGCCATGTGGCGCGGCAGCTTATAGACTATAATAACAAGGATAAGAACGAGACATCGGATGCTCATGTCATCGTTGAGCAGATGTCGAACAATTATTATGTGGTCAATGTCGGCGGGAAAATCAATCCGACTCTTCTGAACCATTTTCTTCTGAAAGAATTTAAACGGCAGGGCATAGACATTGACTTTGAATCGGCTATCTATAACTGTGATATGCAGGAGATGACCTACAGTTTTAAGACCGACAATGTTGACAGTACATTATTGAGCGGATGTCCAAAAACGGGCTGCAAAACCGACGAGGATTTTTTCGAGGAGCATTACCGGCAGTTCCGCACAATCACCCCCAATAAATGCACGTTGCCTACCTGGCCTGATTATACGTACTATTTCGGCGTCCGGTTTACGAACCGCTCAAAGTATTACAGCCGTCAGATTCAGACGTGGTATGTAATCAATGGCATAATGCTGATAGTGATTGTCTTCTTCGGATACTCCACACTGCTCATCATCCGCCAGCAGAAACTGAGTGTGGTGCAGAAGAACTTCATCAATAATCTGACGCATGAATTTAAGACGCCGGTGGCCGCAATCCGGCTTTCTGCAAAAGTATTGGCCGACCCTCATGCGGCGGAGCAGCCGGAGCGGATGCAAAAATATGCGGGAATAGTGGAGACACAGGCCAACCGCCTCTCCCAGCAAATCGAGAGAATCCTGCAAATGGCCAGCGTGGAGAAGAAAAAAATAGTCCTCGAAAAGCGAGAAGTGAAATTATGTTCGTTTATCCGCACCTGCATTGAGAACTTTAATAACAGTCAGGAACCGGACAGCAGCCGGATAACGTGCGACTTCCCCACCGAAGAAATCACGGTTTCGGCCGACCCTTTCCACCTCGAAAATGTGGTGTTCAACATCCTTGACAATGCGGTGAAATATTGCGCCACCACGCCGCAGGTACAGGTGAGCCTGCGCCGCCTCAAGAACGCGGCAGAGCTGGCCTTCGCCGACAACGGCATAGGCATTGCCCCGCAATACCGCCGGAAAATATTCGGACGCTTCTTCCGAATCCCTACCGGAAACGTACATAATGTACGCGGGTTCGGTCTGGGGCTGGATTACGTCAAGAAAATCGTGGAACGGCACGGCTGGACTGTCGCCGTAACAAATAACGTTCCGGCAGGAAGTATCTTTACAATAACAATACAAGTATAAGTAGTAACTATAATTGCAGTATGTAAATATGAACGGTAAGAAAATTCTTTTTGTGGAAGACGATAAGTCGTTGAACTATATCGTCAGGGACCAGCTGAAAGTGGCTGGCTATGATGTTCGGGAGGCTTACGATGGCGAGCGAGCGTGGGAACTCTTTGAGCATGAGTCTTTTGACCTGTGCCTGCTCGACGTGATGCTGCCCCAGATTGACGGCTTCTCGCTGGCCCAGCAAATCAGGAACGTTAATCAGATGGTGCCTATCCTGTTCCTCACCGCAAAGTCGATGCACGAGGACCTCATCTACGGCTTCTCTGTTGGCGGCGACGACTACATCACCAAGCCCTTCGAGATGGACGAGCTGTTGATGCGTATCAGCGTGTTCCTGCGCCGCCGCTTCATCCACTCCGGCAAGGAAGTGATTAAGCGGTGCCGGTTAGGTCGCTATATGGTTGACTTCGATGATGCCCTGACCATGACCGCCGATGACGGCACAGTCAAGATGCTCACCTATAAGGAGGCACAATTGCTGCAATATTTCTGCGACCACACCGGCCAGATATTGAACCGCTCCGACATTCTCAAGCAAGTGTGGGGGTCTGACGACTACTACCTCGGTCGCAGCCTCGACGTGTTCATTTCGCATCTGCGGAAATATACCAAAGAAGACCCCGACATAAAAATCGTCAACCTGCACGGCATAGGGTTCAAATTCGTCGGCGAGGTGTCCGAAATACAGCGCGCCTGACCTGCAGAATGGAACTCGTTTTCGCTACCGGCAACCGTCATAAGATGGACGAGTTGCGCAGCCTGCTCGACGCCCGCTTCACCCTGCTGAGTCTGCACGATGCGGGCTGCTATGACGACATCCCCGAAACGGAGCTGACTTTGGAAGGTAATGCCCGCCTGAAAGCCTGCTATGTGTTACGGCGGTGCGGGAAGGCATGCTTTGCCGACGACACCGGTCTCGAAGTCGCGGCGCTTAACGGTCGCCCCGGCGTGTTCTCGGCCCGCTATGCCGGCCCTGAATGTGATGCGGCAGCAAATGTCCGCAAGCTGCTGGCAGAGATGGACGGCATTGACAACCGCGCTGCCCGCTTCCGCACAGTGATTTGTCTGCTCGTCAACGGCGAAGAGCACCTTTTTGAAGGAATCGTTAACGGATACATCACCCGCGAGCCGCACGGCGATTCGGGGTTCGGCTATGACCCAGTGTTCCAGCCGGAAGGCGGGAATCTGACATTTGCACAAATGGACATGGCCGCCAAGAACGCTGTCAGTCACCGCGGCCGCGCCGTCCGGCAACTCGTTCATTGGTTGCAACAGTCTAACTTCTGACGCCGTGCTTGCAACTACGCGCGGGCTGTTTCTCCGCCAGATTCCATATTCCGATACGGCCTCTATCGGAACTATCTATACCGAACAGTTTGGTATTCAGTCGTTTATGCTGCACCGTAGCCGCATGAAAGTAAAAAGGAACAACCTTTTTCAGCCGCTTTTTCCGCTTGATATAACCGTGTGGCGGCATCCGGGACGCCCGATTCACCAAATCCGGGATGCCCGCATGACGGTGGCTCTGACCACCATGCCTTTCGACGTCATACGCAGCGCACAAGCCATGCTCATCGCCGAGGTATTACTGAAGCTGCTCAAAGAAGAAGAGCCTAATCCCGCTCTGTTTACATATCTGCTCGAAGCAGTATGTTGGCTCGACGGCGCTCATACCGGTGTGGCCAACTTCACCGTCGTCCTGCTGTTCAACTTGACGCGCTTTTTTGGTGTCAGCCCGACGCCACCCGATGCTGCCCGCTTTCGCTATTTCGACCTCGAATCGGGTGTGTTCAGGCAGCAACCGCCAACGTTCCACCTGTTTATGGATGAGCATACCACTTCCGCGTTCCGCATTCTGTTCTCGACCGAGCCTGTAGCTATTGACAGCCTGCCCTTTAATAATCGTCAGCGTACTGCCCTGCTCGACGGGTTGCTGCGCTATATGAGCATCCACCTCGACCTGAGTGGCGACCTGAAATCACTCCCAATTCTGAAAGAAATTCTGGCTTGACATCACATCCTGCAATGTGGCTACACCCTTGTTTGGTGGCCGCCGGAATCAGGAGAGAATCATGATATATCAGTGATTGAGTGTAATATGTCGAATTAAATTCATATCTTTGCGGTAAATATAAGCGAATACTTATGGCAGCATTAGGACATCCCATCAGAGAGGCGGAGCGATATCTGCAGAACGCCCGGCAAATATTGAGCGACAAAGCCGAGAAAGACGGCGACTATTATAACGATACGAAGTATGTCCGCATGGCGGGCAATACGGCGTGGAACGGCGTATTGATTGCGCTTGACGCGGCGCTCGGCGTCAAGAAGAAAATGAAGCCCAAACAGCGCCCTGACGTTCAGGACTATCAGCTGGCATTGCATAATCGCGACAGCAAGATGAATATCGTTTTACTCTCGGCTTACGAATCGTTGCACAAGGCGCTGGGTTATGATGGCAATCCAAATTATAAGATTGTACAGAGCGCTTTAGCCGACGGCCAGCGCCTGATAGAATGGGCTGACAAAAATTACCACCCCACGCCCGAAGAAATCGCCACGTGGGAAAAGAAGCCCAACATCTTCAACCGTATTTATTCGTACCTGTTTATGTAATAAAATTCACTGAATCTCTTGCGGAGTAG
>JAISSS010000150.1 GCA_031272965.1 Bacteroidales bacterium
GATATTGACGGTCAACTTTCGGCAAACTCTGAGGCGAGTTGGTACTGGTCGAATACTGCTAATAGTTCCGCTTATGCATACTATGTTCAAATGGGGACCACATCGCTATATAATAAGCCCCGCGCAGCTGCTATGCATGTTCGGTGTGTGAAGTCGGTAATTAAGTGATAATAAAGAAAGTTTTTTGTACATATAGAGAAGTTTTAAGTAAATGGGCTTGTCGGGCAACCGGCACGCTTTTTTTTGATTGCAGGGGGGTATGGGTTCAGACAAGGGGGATTGCGGGTCAGGCCCGCAATGACGGGGGAGGGCAGGGGGTACTGTGCGGCCTCTTTCAAACATAGCGGCTGACGCACCAGCTGAAGGCGCTGTGCTGGTTGTCGGGAGCAGCAAGGAACTTGCTGCGCAGGTCGTCGGGACAATTGGCGGCGATGTGTGAATAGCCGGTAACGTTCAGCAAATCAATATCGTTATAATCGTTGCCTATGCCCAGCGTGAGCTGCCTGTCAACATGCAGGGCACGGCACAGACGGCTCACTGCCCTCCCTTTTGAGACGTCCGGATGAAAAATCTCCATCCATGCGTTGCTGCTCAAATAGGGCGACGAGGCCCGCAACACTTTCAGCTCGTGGTTTAGCGTTTTAATGTGGTTATTAATCGCCTCAAAATCAGACAGATACTCAAATATTAACAGAAACTGGCAAATGCTGCTTCCCACGCCGACATCGGGCAATTGCTGTGCCACGTCTCTGTGTAACTCATAATAGCGGATGGTTTCTGCACAGGGCATTTCTCCAAGATGGCAGTAACACAGGTGGTTATGCGGAACCTTGGCGAACACGAAAAAACTCTGCCGCAACTGCCTGAGTTCTTCAATCAGGCGGTTAGCCACGGCTTCCGAAATGTTCGCCGAATACAGGAGTTCCCTGCGGCGGCAGTCATAAATTCCGGCGCCGGAGGAGAACACCACATAGTCGAAATACATTTCCGGGGTTATCACGTCGCGGACCTTTTGCAGGTTGCGACCGGTGGCAATCACCCGCACAACGCCGTGTTTGCCCAGCCGCAGCAGAGTGCGGACGTCGTCGGGACTGATGCTCTTGTCGTCGCGTAGCAGGGTGCCGTCGAGGTCGGTTGCCACCAATTCTAATTTATTACATTTGTTCAAAATAAACGCTTCGTCAGTAGTTATAAATTCGGCGCCAAAGATAGCATAAAATTTTCAATTACACGCGGACGGGAAAAATACGGGGATATTTGTCGGAAATTAAATTGAATAAACGAAAAGCCGCTTTCATATTTCCTTAATATTTCGCCACAAATGCGATATGCAGGCCTGCATATCGAAAAAAATCCGTATTTTTGGCCTTTTAAAATTGACGCATTAACACATGAAAAGATACAGTTTAATACTGTTAATCAGTATATTATGGTATGGCAGGGCCTATTCCTGCACCAACTTCCTCGTAACTAAGGGGGCCTCTGCTGACGGGTCGGTAATGATTACCTATTCGGCCGATTCGCACACGCTCTATGGCGAGCTGTATTATTTGCCAGCCACCGACTATCCGGAGGGGGCCAAACGCCCCATTGTGGATTGGGACACCGGCAAGCCGCTGGGACACATCCCCGAAGTGTCGCACACTTACAGCGTGGTGGGCAACATGAACGAGTTCCAGTTAGCCATCGGCGAGACCACTTTCGGCGGACGGGCGGAACTCGCCTCCCAGACCGGCGCCATTATGGACTATGGCAGCCTGATATACATCGCCCTGCAACGCGCAAAAACTGCCCGCGAAGCCATCCGTGTGATGACCACTCTGGTCGAGAAATACGGCTATGCCAGCAGCGGCGAATCGTTCTCCATTGCTGACCCCAGCGAGGCATGGATTCTCGAAATGATTGGCAAGGGCGAGGGCGAGAAAGGCGCCGTATGGGTCGCCATGCGGATTCCCGACGGGTATGTCAGCGGCCATGCAAATCAGGCGCGAATCACGACGTTCCCCCTCAAAGACGCCAACAACTGCCTGTATTCGTCCGACGTGATTTCATTTGCCCAGAGCAAAGGCTGGTTTGACGGCAAAAATAAGGACTTCAGTTTCTCTGACGTCTATGCGCCCCTCGACTTCGGCGCCGCCCGCTTCAGCGAGGCCCGCGTATGGTCGGGATTCAACCGCATCACCACCGGCATGGAACAGTATCTTGACTATGCCAAAGGCACCATAACGAGAGACGAAAACGGGTATGGTACTAACCGTATGCCGCTGTGGGTTAAGCCCTCCAAAAAACTGTCGGTAAAAGACGTCATGGAGCTTATGCGCGACCACTTTGAGGGCACCGAATTAGACATGAGCAAGGATATCGGCGCCGGGCCGTTTGGGCTGCCCTACCGCTGGCGGGGGCTGACATGGACGGTAGATTCGACCGCCTACATCAACGAGCGGGCCATCTCTACCCAGCAAACGGGCTTCTCCTTTGTGGCTCAGTGCCGCTCGTGGCTGCCAGCCCCGATTGGCGGGCTGCTGTGGTTCGGCGTTGACGACACTTACAGCACCTGCTATGCCCCGATGTATTGCGGAATTACCGAAATTCCCCGCTGCTTCGCAGAGGGCAACGGCGATCTGCTCACATATTCCGAAACGTCAGCTTTCTGGACCTTCAATAAGGTGGCTAATCTGGCATACCTGCGGTACAGTGACATGATTACCGACATCCGCCGTGAGCAGGCCAAAATAGAGGACAATTTCATAGCTTTCACCGCATCGGTTGACCAGGCCGCAAAGACTGTATATACCGAGCTGGGAGAGACCAAAGCCCGCGAATTTATTACTGAATATTCCGTTAACGAGGCCAACGCCATGACCGCCAAATGGAACCGCCTGTTCGGCTACCTGTTAGTAAAATATATGGACGGCAACATCAAGAAAGAGGAGAACGGGCAGTTCCAATACAGCGAATACGGAATGCCCGAACATCCGATGCATCCGGGCTATCCCGAATGGTGGCGCCGCCTCATCGCCGAAAAAACAGGCGACAAACTTAAAGAGAAAAAAGAACCCCCACTACCCGAAGAATGAAATTATTTACCGCAGAACAGATAGACCGGATAGACCGCTATACTATTGAAAATGAGCCTGTTGCAGGAATCGACCTGATGGAACGCGCCGCAGTGGCGATGGCCGACTATATTGTGAACTGCGCCCACTTTCAACGCTACCAGGAAATATTTATCTTTGCCGGAGCCGGGAACAACGGCGGCGATGCGCTGGCCATAGCGCGTCTGCTGTTGGACAGGAATCTCGGAAAGCACATCACCGTAGTGCTTGTCCTTTTCAGGGCTACACTCAGCAAAAGTACTGCCGTAAATCTGCAACGCCTGCAGGAATATGACCATAAGTATCTGACGATAACAGATGTCGTTGATGAGGCCTCAATACCGGCAATTACGCCATCTTCATTCCTGATTGACGGGGTGCTTGGACGCGGGGTACGGCTCCCGATAGAAGGTCTCTGTGCCGCTGTGGTCTATCGCATCAACCATGTGTCAGCCTTCGTGGTCTCTATTGACATCCCGTCAGGGCTGTGTGCCGAAGACAACACGCAAAATAATTTCAACAACATAGTACGCGCCAATATTACGCTGTCGCTTGAATATCCCAAAATCAGCTTCCTGTTTTCCGAATATCATGACATTATAGGGAAATGTATTACGATTCCTGTGGGACTGCATCCGGATGCTGTCCGGGAGATTATAACCACATATTACATGTCCGACATGGAGTATGCCAAGAGCCATACACATCCTGTTCGGTCGAAGTTCGCGCATAAGGGGTGGTTCGGTCATGCTCTGCTGATAGCCGGGGCGCAGAATAAAATCGGGGCTGCAACGCTGGCGGCACGGGCGTGCATGCGTAGCGGCGTTGGACTGCTCACCTGCCATGTGCCCAAACCGGCGGTACCAATAATCCATACCACAGTGCCGGAAGCGATGTGCTCTGCCGACCCTTCGGAGGTGATGTTCACGGCCCCGCCTGCTGTTGAAGAGTTCACGGCGGTCGGCATTGGCCCCGGAATCGGTACTGACCCCGCCAGTCAGCAGGCATTATACACTCTGCTACAGGCTCCTCCCGAAAGGCTTGTGCTGGACGCCGACGCTCTCAATATTCTGGCTATGAATCCGGAATGGCTCAAATTGTTGCCGGAAGACACAATCCTGACGCCGCATCTCAAAGAATTTGAACGCCTCGCAGGGCATGTTGAAAGCTCCTGGGAACGCTTGCAACTACAGCGGAAACTGTCCCGACACTGGCGGGCGATTATTGTGCTCAAAGGTGCCAATACATCAGTGTCGCTGCCCAGCGGCTCGGTGTGGTTTAATTCCAATGGCAACCCCGGCATGGCAACTGCCGGCGCCGGCGACGTGCTGACCGGAATAATACTCGGACTGCTGGCACAGCGATACTTGCCGCGGCATGCAGCGCGGTTGGGCGTATTCCTGCATGGACTGGCCGGCAACCTGGCCGCAAAAAAAATGGGACAGGAAGCACTGATAGCCTCCGACATCATAGACAATATAGGCGCCGCCTACAAAATTATTCACAGCGAACAGAGAAAAGTCGTATGAAAAAAGAAAAAATTATTACCCTGTTTTTTACCCTCATAATGGTGGTGGCTTTTGCATTAGCCGCGGCCACGTTCATCGAAAACCGATGGGGAACCGCCGCTGCCAAAGCGTTGATTTATAACACATGGTGGCTCGAAATACTGTGGGCGCTCGGCGGAATCGGCCTGCTTGTGAGCATTATCCAAAACCGGCTGTATAAACCGGCCAGACTGACGGTAGGCCTGTTCCATATTGCGTTCCTGCTGATTATAGTCGGCGCCGCCGTAACCCGCTACTGCGGCTTCGAAGCCCGGATGAGCATCCGCGAAGGGCAAAGCTCAAATATGGCGCTGTCGGCAGAGGCCTTCATTACGGTTACTGCCGACGCCAAAACTGTCAGCTACAAAACGCTTTTCTCGGAAATCACACCGCACCGGTTTGATAAATCCGTAACAATTAATGAACAAAAGTTTAAAATATGTGCAACTGCCTTCGCAAAGAACGCGATACTTCGTGCCGTCGCCGACAACGCCGGACAGCCATTGCTCGACCTTGTGGTGCAGGACAGCATAGGTATGTATCCGGTGCTGTTGCGACGTGGTGAAGCGGCGTCAGTACAGGGATTTACTGTCGGTTTTGAGACGGTATCTGATATTCATTTCTCTCTGAAAAACAGTGAATTAACGGTATCGTCTTCAACAGATTTCCAAATTACCGACATGCAACGGGATTCGGCAAGTATAATTCGGGCCGACAGTGCAGTTGTGGTGGCGCCAATGCAGCTGTTTGCTTTCGGTGGCGACGAAAATCCGGAAACTGTTCTGCTGCTGCGCCAATACCTTCCCAACGGCACAATTGAAGCAGTGAGCGGGACGCCCGACATGTCGGATGACGATGCCGTTACGCTGGAAATCAGCAATGGCGCGGATGTTACCACAGCCGTAGTATCGGGTCGAGCCGGAATTGCCGGTCGTCCGGTTGAGGCCAAAATCGGCCGGACAACGCTGTATATTACTTATGGTTCCAAAGAAATTATGCTGCCATTCAGCTTGCGATTGCGCGATTTCCGTATAGAGCGCTACCCCGGCTCCGACAGCCCCTCATCGTTTACCAGCGACATTACTTTGCAGGATGACGCCGAAAACGTCTGTCGTGATGTGAGTATATTTATGAATAACACCTTGAAATACAAGGGATTCAGGTTCTATCAGTCATCTTTTACTTCCGATGAACGCGGCACCATTCTGTCGATGAATTACGATTTTTGGGGGACACTGATAACATATATTGGCTACTTGCTGATGGCTGTCGGCATGCTACTGTCGCTGTTTAACCCACATTCGCGATTTCGGGTGTTGTTGCGACAGCTCAATAAACCGGCGGCCTGTCTGCTACTGTGCCTGCTGCCGGTTGGCACGACAGTGGCACAGCCCTCCGCCGCTGCTAAAAGCTGCATTACGGAGTTTGAACGGCTGTGTGTGAGCAGCTCCAGCGGTCGCATAAAGCCGTTTGCAACGATGGCCGAAGAAACCCTGCTTAAAATCGGGAAACTTACTGCCTACAACGGCATGTCGGCCACTGAAACGCTGTTGCGCATGTACTTTTTTGCCGACAAATGGCAGAATGTGCCGCTGTTAAAAGTAGAACCCGATGTGGCAGCCATGCTCGGCATTGCCGGAGAACGTGCTACCGCGTCCGATTTCTTCACCGAGGCTGGACGCTACAAGCTACATTCTGCCGTCGAAGCGGCTTATTCCCGTCCTCCCGCTATGCGCACGGCATTGGATAAGCACCTGATTAACAGCGACGAACGCCTCAACGTCTGCATGATGGTGTTCAACGGCGCCCTCTTCAAGCTCTTCCCCTCAGCAGTTCAGGCATCTCAAAATACGGCTGCATCTGTCGCCGACATACAATGGCAGGCGCCCGAAGAAGCGGCAATGAACGGCTATTCGCGCGAGGATTCGCTGCTGACCCGCAACGGCCTGTCGCTACTGCGGGAAGCGCTGGATAAAACGGTTGCAAACGCTGCAAGTGCCGTCAATCCTGCCGACATAGTTCGTGCGTTCAGCCGCCTGCAGCATAAATACGCGGCACACCAATTGCCGTCAGAACGAAAGATAACACTCGAACTGCTATACAACCGGCTGAAATTGTTCAAGCGGCTGTTTCCGCTCTATTTTGCGGCGGGGCTGTTGCTGTTGATGACGCTCTTAGCCGGGATTTTCCTGCAACGCACGTTCAGCAATGGCATAATATCGCTGTTTACGGGACTGATTTATCTCGGCTTTATTGCACATACGTTTGGAATAGCATTGCGGTGGTACATATCCGGCCATGCGCCATGGAGTAATGGCTATGAATCAATGGTTTATGTATCATGGGCAGCCATTGTTGCCGGAATTATTTTTGGTCGTCGCTATAAAATGATATTGGGGATTGCCACGTTTCTTGCGGGCGCCACGCTGCTGACCGCCCATCTGAGCTGGATGAATCCCGAAATTACGCCGTTAGTTCCCGTGCTCAAATCGTGGTGGCTGCTGTTTCATGTGGCGGTTATCACGGCCAGTTACGGCTTTCTGGGGCTTAGCGCACTCATAGGGCTACTGAATATGGTGCTGTATGTCGCCCGCAATGCGACGAACCGGACGTCAACCGATGCAGTCATAGCACAAATGACCCGCATCAATGAGCTGTCAATAACTGTGGGGCTTTATCTGCTCACTGTCGGCGCATTCATCGGCGGCGTCTGGGCAAACGAAAGCTGGGGACGCTATTGGGGATGGGACCCCAAAGAAACATGGGCGCTTATCACCATCCTGATATATGCGTTTGTGGCACATCTGCGGCTTATCCCCTCGATGCGGGGCACATTCACGTTCAACAGTGCAACTATTGCTGCCTTCGGAAGTGTGCTGATGACCTATTTCGGCGTGAACTATCTGCTTAGCGGGATGCATTCCTATGGCGGTGGCGACAATGCCCTGCGGCTGTGGCCTTTCATTGCGGTCGCCGTTGCGGTTGCCGTCCTAATCAGTCTCGCCCGTCGAAAAAATGAATTATAATCACGTTATTCCGAAAAAAAGCAGTATTTTTGCGGCTTCAAAAAAACTAATAAGAATATGACAGAGCAACATAATATAGACCGCCGCCGTTTTCTGGAGGCCACGGCGCTTGCCGGAGCAGGTATCCTCGGCGTGAACATGCTAAGCTCGTGCAGCCGCCGCAACGCGGCGCAGGGTTTCTTCCCCATACTGACCGGCGCCCCTGCCGGACGCGAACTGCGGGCAGGATTAGTCGGCGCAGGTAACCGCGGAACCGGCGCCGCGCTGAACTTCATAAGCTGCGGCCCCGACCTGAAAATTGTGGCGCTGGCCGACGTTTTCCAAGACAAAATCGACGCCTGCCGAAAACGCTTCGAGAGCTATAATCGCCCAATCCCCGAAGAGAACTGCTTCGTGGGATTCGACGCCTACAAAAAACTTATCGCCATGAGCGACCTCGATGTGGTGATACTCGCTACCCCCGCCAAGTTCCGCCCCGAACATTTCAAGGAAGCTGTGATGCAAAAGAAACACGTGTTTATGGAAAAGCCCGTTGCCGTTGACTCGGTGGGCGTCCGTTCCATCATCGCCACCGCTAAAAAGGCAGAAGCGGTCGGGCTGAACGTGGTTACAGGCACCCAGCGACGACACCAGGAAGACTATATCGAAACATACAAGCGCGTGGCTGACGGCGCAATAGGACAAATCACCGCCGCAAAAGCCTTCTGGAACCAAAGCCATGTATGGTTCCGTACCCGCGAAGAAGGATGGGACGACATGACCTACTTCCTGCGGAACTGGAACAGCTTCTGCTGGCTCGGCGGAGACCACATCCTCGACAGCAATATCCACAATATCGACGTGGTAAACTGGTTCATCGGACGGCATCCTGACAGCGCTATCGGCTATGGCGGACGCGCCCGGCGCCTCACCGGAGACCAGTTCGACTTCTTCAGCGTGGACTACGATTTCGGCAACGGCGTATGCTCGCATGCAATGTGCCGCCAGATTGACAACTGTGCAAACGGCACCGGCGAATTAGTCATCGGCACGAAAGGATATACCAACTGCATCAACACCATCTATAACCTTGACGGTACCGTAAAATGGCAGTTCGATTACGGTAAAGACGCTAACGGGCAGCCGCTCAGTCAGCTGCAGATTCCATCATACGTTCAGGAACACATGCACCTCGTCTATGCCATCCGCAAGGGAAAATACATCAACGACGCCGAAGAAACCGCCCTCTCCACGCTGACCGCTATCATGGGCCGCGAGGCCGCATATACCGGCCGCAAAATCTCGTGGGACGAAATCTTCGCCGCCGACATGGACCTCGGCCCCAAAGTCATGCAGTTCGGCCCCGTTGACATGGAATTTCCAATACCGGTTCCCGGGACCCAGCACCGCGAATAAACAGATTCAACGAATAAACGCTTAAACAACAATATGGCCTCAGAAACGGCTGTCCTTGTGGGACTTATAACCCCCAGTCAAGATGAGCGGCAAGCTAGGGAATATCTGGATGAGCTCGAATTTCTGACCGACACTGCCGGAGCTACAGTAAGACGGCAGTTCTTTCAGCGCCTCGACTATCCGCATCCGGCCACATTCGTGGGCGCCGGCAAGCTGGAAGAAATAAAAGAATATGTAACGGCCTGTGAAATAGATACGGTAATCTTTGACGACGACCTTAGTCCGACACAGTTACGCAACATCGAGCGCGAATTGGAATGTAAAGTTCTCGACCGTACCAATCTGATTCTCGACATCTTCGCATCGCGGGCACAGACAGCCCACGCCAAGACGCAAGTGGAGCTGGCGCAGTATCAATACATGCTGCCCCGCCTCACCCGTCTGTGGACACACCTTGAAAAACAACGCGGCGGAATCGGTATGCGCGGGCCGGGTGAAACCCAAATAGAGACCGACCGCCGGATTATCCAGGACAAAATTGCCCGCCTCAAAGAGGACCTGAAAAAAATCGACCGCCAAAAAGCCACCCAACGCCGAAACCGCGGTAAGATGCTGCGTGTAGCATTAGTGGGATACACCAACGTGGGCAAATCAACCCTGATGAACTTGCTCAGCAAATCTGACGTATTCGCAGAGAACAAGCTGTTTGCCACCCTCGACACCACCGTGCGTAAAGTGGTCGTCAGCAATCTGCCATTCCTGCTGTCGGATACGGTGGGCTTCATCCGCAAACTGCCCCACGCCTTGGTGGAATCTTTCAAATCAACCCTCGACGAGGTGCGCGAAGCCGACCTGCTGCTGCATGTGGCCGACATTGCCCACCCCGGCTTTGAAGAACAGATTCAGGTGGTCAATCAGACACTCACCGAAATCGGCGCAGGCAACAAACCCGCAATTTTCGTGTTCAACAAGACCGACATGTTCACGTATCAGCCGAAAGAAGACGGCGACCTGCGCCCCGCACAACGCGAAAACTGCTCACTCGACGAGCTTAAAAACAGCTGGATGAGCAAAATAAATTCGCCCACTCTGTTTATTTCCGCAAAAAACCGCACCAACATCGAGGCCCTTAAACAAACGCTCTATGACGAGGTCAAAAAAATCCATATCACACGCTTCCCCTACAACGACTTTCTTTATGAACTGCCGGAAGAGGATTAATCCTTCCGTATTTTTTCCGTCAAATCCGCCGGCAGGCGCTGTTTTTTCGGACGGGACTGGTGCCGGCAGGTGAACGGCACTGCATTGTCATTTGAAAAAGCCACATTCAGTTAACATTTGGTTCGCTAATATTTTATATTTTTGCAGCCTGAATTAGTAATACGACAATGCAAAAGCATTTATTATTAGGCGTGGAAGCTATCGCTCAGGGGGCGCTTGACGGGGGACTGTCGGGCGTATATGCCTATCCGGGGACGCCTTCCACCGAGATTACGGAATATATACAGGACAGTCGGCAGGCGGCGGAACGCAACGTTCACCGGCAATGGTCGGCCAACGAGAAGACGGCATACGAGGCCGCGCTGGGCATGAGCTATGCAGGCAAACGGGCCTTAGTGTGCATGAAGCATGTAGGGCTGAATGTGGCCGCCGATGCGTTCATCAACTCGGCAATCACCGGCGCCAATGGCGGGCTGATTCTTGCCATCGCTGACGACCCGTCAATGCACTCCTCCCAAAACGAGCAGGATTCCCGCTTCTATGGCGACTTCGCCATGCTGCCAATCCTCGAACCGGCCAACCAGCAGGAGGCATACGACATGGCTTACAGCGGCTTCCAGCTCTCCGAATCGCTCGGACTGCCCGTCGTACTGCGGATAACCACCCGACTGGCACATTCCCGCGCCGGCGTACTGCGGAAAGAAATTGCCGCTCAAAACAGTATCCGCTTGCCCGACGACATGCGTCAATTCGTGTTGCTGCCCGGCATCGCCCGCAGACGCTATAATGGCCTGCTCGAAAAGCAGAAAAAACTCCTTGAGCTGTCCGAAAAATCAGCGTTCAACAGCTATGAAGACGGCGCCGATCACAGCCTCGGTATCGTCAGCGCCGGAATAGGTTACAACTATGTAGCAGAAAACTTCCCCAACAGGAACTGCCCTTATCCGGTGGTGAAAATATCGCAGTATCCCCTGCCTGTAGAGATGCTCAAGCGGCTGTCTGATGAATGTGAACAATTGCTCATATTTGAAGAAGGATACCCCTTTGTGGAGAGCAAGTTGCGGAGTTTCTTTTCAGATGTTCCCCATATCCGGGGGCGTTTAGACGGGACGCTGCCGCGCACGGGCGAGCTGAATCCCGACCATGCACGGCGGGCATTAGGCCTTGCCGCCCGGCCAACGCAACCGATTCCGGCGCTGGTAGCCGCCCGTCCTCCGGCCATGTGCCAGGGCTGCGGCCATATCGACGCCTACCTCGCGCTGAACGAGGCCCTCTCCGAATTTGAAAAAGGGCACGTATTCTCCGACATCGGCTGCTACACGCTCGGCGCACTGCCACCATACGAGGCCATCAATTCCTGCGTTGACATGGGCGCCTCTATCACCATGGCCAAAGGCGCCGCCGATGCGGGACTGCGACCGGCAGTGGCGGTCATCGGCGATTCCACCTTTACCCATTCCGGCATCACCGGCCTGTTAGACGCCGTAAATGAACATGCGCCAATAACAATAGTCATCTCCGACAACGAATCCGTGTCAATGACCGGAGGACAGCAGTCGGCAGCACAGGGAAAAATCGAAAGCATCTGCCGAGGAGTGGGTGTAGAGCCGGAACATATCCGCGTGTTGACGCCCCTGAAAAAGAACCACGACGAGATGGTGCGCGTGTTCCGCGAAGAAATCGCCTACGACGGCGTCTCTGTGGTCATCCCGCGCCGCGACTGCATACAGCGGGCGGCCCGCCTGAAAAAAGCACAAAAATCAGAAAATTCAGACAACAAATGAAGATAGATATCATACTGGCAGGCGTCGGTGGACAGGGAATCCTCTCCATTGCCACCGTATTGGGGGCCGCCGTACTGCGCGAAAATCTCAACCTCAAACAGGCCGAAACCCATGGCATGAGCCAGCGGGGCGGCGCTGTGGTCAGCCACCTGCGCATATCCTCCGACACTGTCGCCTCCGACCTCATCCCCGAAGGCGCCGCCGACCTCATCCTGTCGGTCGAGCCGATGGAAGCTCTGCGCTATTTGCCCTATCTGTCGGACAATGGCTACGTGGTTACAAATACCACACCGTTTGTTAATATCCCCGATTATCCCGCGCCGGAACAGGTATTGGCAGCCGTGAATGCCCTGCCCCGCGTGGTGGCGCTCAATGCTGACGAAATAGCCAAGGCCGCAGGAAATTCGCGCACCTCCAACATCGTCATGCTCGGTGCCGCGGCCCCCTTCCTGCAACTCGACTTCACTACACTCGAAGAGGGCGTCCGCAGCATCTTCGCCCGCAAAGGCGACGCTATCGTTGACCTTAACCTGCGCGCACTCCATGCCGGCCACGAATTTGCAAAAAACAGTATCCGGCTGTAAGATTAAGACGTATTCACGGCACTTAACTGTGGCATATTCATTGATTTTTTGCGGAGAACGTTATTTTTGTGAAGTCTATTAATAAAAAAGTATTATTTTTGCATGTTAATTTTACAGACACAACAGTATGAAACTACTTGAAGGAAAGACGGCGATAATCACCGGCGCCGCGCGTGGCATAGGAAAAGCTATCGCCCTGAAATTTGCGGAAGAAGGCTGTAACATTGCGTTTACCGACCTGCATGACGACGATAGTATGCGAGCTACCGAAGCCGAAATCGCGGCGCTGGGCGTCAAAGCTAAAGGTTATGCCTCCAATGCTGCCTCGTTTTCTGACACAGAGAACGTGGTAGAGAAAATTATCGCTCATTTTGGCAGCATCGATGTGCTTGTCAATAACGCAGGCATCACCAAAGACGCCTTGCTGCTCCGCATGAGCGAGGAGCAGTGGGATGCTGTGATTACTGTAAATCTCAAGTCGGTGTTCAACTTTACCAAGGCTGTACAGAAGACATTCCTGAAGCAGCGCAGTGGTTCGATAATAAACTTAAGTTCAGTTGTGGGCGTCAGTGGCAATGCCGGACAAGCCAACTATTCGGCCTCAAAAGCGGGCATCATAGGATTTACCAAATCCATAGCCAAAGAACTCGGCTCACGGGGTATCCGCAGCAACGCTATCGCGCCTGGCTTCATCATTACCGAGATGACCGCCAAAATCCCCGAAGAGGCCCGCAAGGCATGGGAAGAAAGCATCCCCATGCGACGCGGCGGAACCCCCGAAGAAGTGGCCAAAGTAGCCCTCTTCCTCGCTTCTGACTTGGCCTCTTACGTCAGTGGACAGGTCGTCCATGTCTGCGGTGCCATGAACACTTGAACCCTTTTTAACCAATAAAAGATGAACGAAGATACAATCTGCGCCCTGTCAACCGGCGTCGGGCAAGCGGCCGTAGCCATCATCCGCGTTTCGGGCCCCAATGCACGTGAAATCGCCGGAAAATCTGTGCGGCTGAACAAAAAGGGCCTGCAATTGCCGTCCGTGCAGAGCAATACGCTGCATGTAGGCGGGTTCTTTGCAGATGGAGAGCTGCTCGACAATATCGTAGTATCGGTATTTCACGCCCCCCATTCATTTACGGGCGACGACGTGGTGGAAATTAACTGCCACGGTTCGGCTTACGTGAAAAAACGAATCTTAGAAACGCTCGTGGCAAACGGGGCACGGATGGCTCGACCGGGCGAATTCACACAACGGGCCTTCCTGAACGGCAAAATGGACCTCATTCAGGCCGAAGCCATTGCCGACCTCATCGCCGCAACTACCCACGCCTCACAACGCTTGGCCATGAACCAGATGCGCGGCGGATTCTCTGCCGACATCGCCACCCTGCGCGCACGATTGCTGAACTTCATATCCCTGCTCGAACTGGAACTCGACTTTAGCGAAGAAGATGTGAACTTCGCCAACCGTAACGAGCTGAAAACTTTAGTCGGAGAAATCCACTCCACCGTTACCCGCCTGCTGCGCTCATTCGCGCTGGGAAACGTCATCAAAAGCGGCGTCCCCGTGGCAATCATCGGCGAAACAAATGTGGGAAAATCAACCCTGCTAAACGCCTTGGTCAATGACGACCGCGCCATAGTATCCGATATACACGGTACTACCCGCGACGTCATCGAAGACGTGATTAACATACATGACGTTACTTTCCGCTTCTTCGACACCGCCGGACTGCGCGAGACCATCGACGTCATAGAAAAAATGGGCATAGAACGCACCTATACCACATTGCGCGTGGCTAATATCGTCCTCTTAGTGATTGATACTACCAACCCGCTGCCATTAGTGCTGTGGCGCATCAATAAAATCCGCGAACTCGTACAGCCATGGCAACACCTGATTATTATCGCCAATAAAATCGACATCGGTAATGCCCGCACAATTGGCCTGCTAAGGTCGGTGATGCTCGGCGCACGCGAAGAAATAATGTTCCTTTCCGCCAACAATCAGGACAGCCTGGAGATGCTGAAAAACCGGATGTGCGAAATCGTGGCCATGGAAGCTGTCAATCAGAACGAAACTATCGTGGCTAATGCCCGACACCGCGACGCCCTGCAACGCGCCTCCGACGCCTTAACCCGCGTGGAAGCCGGAATGGAGCAGCAGGTGTCCGGCGAATTTCTCACCCGCGACATCCGCTGTTGCCTCGATGCACTGGGCGAAATAACCGGCGAAATAACCAACGACGAAGTGCTGGGAAATATCTTTGCCAAGTTTTGTATCGGGAAATAGATTTTTAATTAAAAATTTATAGAATTAAATTTCAGGCTTGGAGTATGGTAAAATATAATATTTTACAGGACAAATCGTTTGTATCTTTGCCGTCAGAACAGTGAATTTGTGCCGAATGATTATTACAAACCGTTTGCAATTTCAACAAAACCAATAAATAGCAACGATAAAAAAGATTATTGATGTCCGGTAAAATTTGTACTTTTGTGCATCGGTTATCTTTGGAATTTCAAAATACGGGAGTAGCCAAAAAAGGGCTGACTTCTAACTTTAGATTTCAGCCCTGATTTTTCTGCCATTTTACAAGGTTACCGGACCGCAGTAATTTTATTTCTTACTTGTGTTCTTTGTGTTTCAAAGTATAATGATGGGGGAATCAATTTTCCATGACTGCATTATGGTGTCAGCGGGTGAGCAGTTGCAGAGTTTCCCAGCCTTGCAGTGTAGGCGAGACGAGCAATTGCGGGGCTTGCGGTTTACCGGTGAGGGTCGTAGCTTTTTTAACAGCCTCTTCGGTCTTGTCATACAGCTCTTTCAGGGATATGTTGCCCTGTGATTCCTGTAAGGTTTTCAGCAGGTAGTAGGTAAAATAGCCCTGTTTTTTCTCATGATAGACGTTGGAGGTCTGGTCGCCGGAGCTTGAGGAAATGCACAGTGTGTTTCCCTGTGGTATTCCGGTTTTTGGCACCACCCGTACCGACTTTGCGGCGGTCAGTGCAGCGTCGCCTTTAAATCCGCCGCTGAAGCAGGCGTCAAGGAACACGTATGCGCCTTTCATGGGATACTTGCCGAGCTCGCGGTAGAGTTCGGCGATGGATATGCCGAAGCGTATGTTCCGTCCGCTCACGTCAACGGGGACGAGGAAGGCGTCTTTGGTCTTCTCGTCGTTGTTGCCGTGGCCGGAGAAGAAGAAGAACAGTTCGGCGGACGGGTCTGCGGAGGCCATATTTACCAGCCAGTCTAACTGTTCGTGCATGATACCGGCAGTGGCGTTCTGCACCAATTTCACTTGTGAGGCGGGGATTCCGAAAGTCCGCAGGCAGTATTCGCGGAAGACGACGGCGTCGTTTACTGCGTAGGGCACGTTTATTTCGGCATTGGCTCCGGCGCGGCTGTAGTCCTCATTGCCGATAACTAACGCATAGCGGTGCGGGTTCGACAGTCCGTCGGGGACAGATTCCAGCAGCTCGCTTTTGAACGAGAGAGAGAAGTTATTGCGGGCTACGGTGCGCCGTTCTGCGGCTAATCCTTCAATCTTCAGCGTGTTGGCGGTGGTGAGATACTGTCCCACTTTCACTTTATAGCTGTCGTGAATTGTCGAGTTTTTGGAGGCTTCCGATACGGCCATCAATATGGCGATAGAGTCTTTATCGAAGCGGTTGTTGACCACGAAGTTACATTCGAGCAGTTTCACTTCTCCGGGGGCGATGCTGTCAACGGTGAAGTCGGTGTCGGCGGTTTTAAAGACGTTTCCGGGCAGGGTGAAGCTGACGCGCACTTTATTGGCGGCCACGCTTCCTTCATTGAGTACGGCGACGGTCAGTTTGCCGTTATTACCTTTGGTAATGGAGGTTCCCTGCGGGGCTATGAACTGGTGGTCGGCAACTGTCAGTCGCGGGATGGCCAGGTCCATAGTGCTGACTAACAGTTCGGCGGGTGCCGCATCGAATCCGTTGGCTTCGAAGGCGTATATGTTAATTGCGGCCGTACCTGAGGGCAAGTTCTTGTCAACAATATAGCGCATGGTGAACTGCCTGGATTTTCCGGCGGAGATATTTCCACCGTCGATTTCTTTGGCGCCGTCGAACCATGTATCCAAGCCGTTCTGTTCAGACAGGCGGATTCGGGTATTGAAGGCATCGCCCTGTCCTTCGTTGGTGATGGTAAATGTCAGTGTGAAGTTTTCGCCGGCATCAATGA
Organism: Bacteroidales bacterium; assembly: GCA_031272965.1. GTDB lineage: Bacteria > Bacteroidota > Bacteroidia > Bacteroidales > Prolixibacteraceae > JAISSS01. The sequence goes on from JAISSS010000150.1 coordinate 16,863, forward strand.
CCCTGTTGCTGTTGCCATCGGTAAACTCGTCGATTCTGATGGCCAGCCGTGCCGGGCTGAGCGGTGTCGGCGCGTTGGCGGTATCGCTTCGTGCGTTGGCAGCGGTGGTAATTTTTGCGGCCTCTAATTTCTCCCTATAGACGGTAAGCAGAGCAGGGAACTGCGCGAAGCTGCCTTTTTCGTCGCTGATAATTTTGTTCAGGGTGGCATATTCGGGCGTCATGTTCAGGTATTGATACACTCCGGCCAAGCCGAGCATATATTGCTTGTTGGTGGGCTGTTTTTCGAGGATTTTCAGGAACAGTTCCTGGGCATCAGCCAGGTATCCTGCTGCGCGCTGTTTTATTTTGGCATATTCGAGGTCGTCGGATATTGCGGCGCCGGCGTTGATTATTTCGGTTGCCTTATTGAAGTTAGCCCGTGCCAGGCCGGTAAGCAGCTCGAAGTTTTCGGGGGCGAGCGTATATAGTCGCTGGTATATTTGCAGAGCTTCGTCGGTCTTTCCGGCGCTTTCGAGCAGCCGTGCTTTTATGGGCAGTACTTTCTGGTCGTTGGGGTCAACTTTGAGGATTTCGTTGATGGTGGCCATAAGTTTGTCCATATTTTTTGTGGCGATATGAACATTTACCAGGTTATACAGGAAGTCGAGCTTCAGCGGGAACTGGGCGTGAGCTTTTTCCAGAATATTTTCCTGCTCGCTGTAGTTTTTTTGGGCCTGATAAATCATGTTCAGATAGAGGTATGCGTCCTGGACGTACTCTTTGGCCTCCGTGTCGAGGTATTCGCGGAACATGAGCGCCGCCGCATCGAGTTTGCTCAGTTTGTAAGCCGACACGCCCGCATAATAGACGATGGCGGCATACTGTGTGCTTTTTGGCAGCAGGTCGCCGCGGAACACGGCCAATTTTGGGATTTCCACGTATGAGACGGCAAATTGCAGGGCTTTTGAGCTATTGTTCAATTCGCCATAATGCAGCGTGGCTTTCTCGAAAAACGGGTATGCGTTTTTCAGGCGGGCTTTGGCCGCATTACGCTGCTGGCCATCCGGCGCCGTCTCAACCACTTTCTTGAAGTTGACATAGCTGTCGGCCAGATAGTTGTAAGCCGCATCAATATTTCCCCTGTCGCGCTCGCTCTCGAACAGCACATATTGCCGGTTGCCGCTGGCTAAGGCCTCTTCAACCGTTTGCCCCTGTAATGCTGCCGTTGTCAGCGTTGCTGTGAGCGCTATGAATATTACTTGTAGATGTCTCATTATCGTTCTGTTTTTTTGTAAATTCACTTTTGTTTGAATGCGTCGATAATTGTGAACTGAATCTGTATTTTGCGGAACTCGCCGCCACGCTCTTCCGCCACTTCTATTTTATAGGAATAGTCGTTTTTTGTTTTTTGAAGCGGGGTGATGTTTTCAGTGAGGTATTTCTGCACACTTGCGGCGCGGATAAATGCCAATTGGGGGTTGGTAGTGATGCCGGTATTTTTGTTGACGGTCATGGCTTCCATCTGCCCGTTTTGCAGGAAAGGCTCGTCGGTGAAGTCGCCATATCGTCCGTCGTAGGCGATTTTGCTGCGGATTGGGGCGCCGTCAGCCGTACCGGTAATTGTTATTTTGATGCGTTTTCCTTCTTCGAGGTACTTGGCGAAGTCGCCTTCGTCGAAGGACTGTTTGATGATTTTCATAAGCGACATGGCGGCATTTGATTTGGTAACGTCATAAACGCCAGGCGCAAAGTCATCTTTGGCAGAAAATTCCTTATTGACCACCTCGTATTTATAATTGACCTGATAGTTAAGTATTTTGTTGCCCTCTGTGTCCACATCCGGCACCACGTGAGTATCCACATTGATGGCGGTGTTTTCGGAGATGAGTTTTTCCTGCGTATCGGCGGCCACGACTTCCTCTTTCACTTCTTTAAGTTTGGCTTCTTCCTGGCTGGCCTGTTGCAGTACTTCGAGCGGCACAAAATTGAGGTCGCTTTCTATGGCAGTGAGGCGAGTACGCCCTGTATGGTCGTATATATAGACCTTGTCGGTTACTTCATTGGTTACTTCCACATAGACTAATTCGAAGTCGTCGTTGGCGCCGAGATTGAACACCTCGTTGGCGAATTTGAGTTTTCCGGGGTCATTAAAGGTTCCTGCTTCGGCCACGGGGACAGGGATGTCGATAGGGGGCAGGGTGTTGAACATGATGGTCAGCAGGCCTTCGTCGCTGTTATAGTCGCCGGCAAAGGGATTTTCTATGGCGAGGCGGTTTCCGGCGAGCTCGGTGGCTATTTGCTGGCGGAAGAGTTCCATCTGATAGACGCGGGTAGAATCGTTCACGCGGATGGCATAGTCTTCCATTGATTCTCCCTGCATCATTTTCACCCAGTCGTTCATCTTCTGGTCGAGCTCGGTGCCGAGTTTTTTGCCCCAAAACGGCGCCAACGCTGACGCATCCCAATAGACTACGCTCATCATACGGGTGCTTAGCAGGTATGTAGATTTGTCGCTCCACACAAAGTTCATGCCCATAATCTCGCATGGCTCGTGTATCTGCTGTTCAATGTATTGCTTGCGCAGATTATAGATGATAATAGTGTTTTTATTATGGACGTATGCTAAATATTTGTCCTCGTTATTAAATGACGGATACTGTGCTAAACTGTCGGTTTTGACCGCCTGAATGAGTTCCCAGTTACGGGTGTTGTAAATCTGTACACCGCTGACGGTTGTAACGGCCAGCATGGATGCGTCAGTGGAGAACGCGGCGCCGGTGGCGTCGGCCTCGAGCGCCAGCCTGGTACGTAATGCTTTCGTTTCGATGTTCCAGATGTCCACAGCAGGGCCGGTAACTGCCGCCACGAAATAGTTGTTTGGGCTGACCGCCAGCTCGGTAGCGGCAGTACTGCCGGATAAGGTTCCCGTCGGCAGGCACGTTTGGGCCTCGTAGAGCACGATGTCGCCATTGCCGAATCCGGCCACAAATGAGCGGGCATCGGGCGACCATGCAACCGTCTGCGGAACTTGGCCCTTCTCCGGCTTCAATCGCTTCAGCAGTTTGTTCAGTTCTCTGAAAGAGTATAATCGCACCTCTTTCCGGCTGGCAATAGCAACGGAACTTCCCGTAGGATTGATGGCAAAATCCTTCGCAAAATTGTCTTCCGCAATCAGCATATCGCGATAAGTACGCAAGGTCGGCTTAGTGTAAACGACCATACGAAACTCCGAATTATCCAGCCCGTAGATTAAGTATCTGGACTCGAATTCCCGCATAAACTCCACCTGCCCGAACACGACAGGTATATGCACTACCGCGAATGCCGCAAGCAGCAAGGTCTTTTTCAATATATCAGTCATAAATGCAATAAAGTTAGAATTAATGTTCTGTTTTGTCAATGCGCAAAAATAAATGATAAAATGATACATTTGTTATTTCTTTGAGCATATTTTTTGCCGAACAATTGCCAAATTTATAATCAACCTTTATTCCATACCCAATTATCCCCGAAAAAATCTTTTTCGGAAGTATGGATTATATTACGGCAATGTTATGACAGTATTAAACGATTAAACAGAGCAATGCTTCATCCGCTGCTACATTCCTGCAATCAGTTCATAGAAGAAGTCAGACAGTCCGAAGCATATTATTCCGGCAAGACAGAGCAACATTCCCGCACGGCTGTAGTTGTCGCTGCGGAAGTACTGGGTTTGTGGCGTTTCCTGGCTCAAATACATTGCCTTTACTATCAGCAGGTAATAATAGAGCGATATTACGGTATTGAGCAATGCGATGAACACTAATATGCGGAATCCGGCATGAAAAGCGGCCATAAAGATGAAGAACTTGCTGAAGAACCCCGCAAAGGGGGGAATCCCTGCTAAGGAGAACAGCGCCAGCATCATGAGCAGCGCCAATTTGGGGTTTGTTTTGCCGAAACCTGCATAGTCAGCGATGTTTAACTTGTCACATTGCTGCTCTACCACTGCAATTACCATGAACACGGCCATAGTTGAGGCCACATACACGAGCAGATAATACACCAGCGCGGTCAGCCCCGGCGCATCGCCGCCGATGATGCCCAGCATGATGTATCCGGCCTGCGAAATGGCAGAGAAGGCCATAAACCGTTTGATGTTTTTCTGGCGGATTGCAAAGAGGTTGGCTACGGTGATTGAAGCGATGATGAGCAGGTACAGAGCTTCCTGCCAATATGTAATCATCGGGGCGAACACCTTGATGAGCATGGTGGTCAGCACGAATGATGCAGAGCCTTTCGATACCACGCTAAGATAGCCCGTAACCACGGTCGGCGCGCCCTGATATACGTCGGCTGTCCACAGGTGAAACGGAACTAACGATATTTTGAATCCCATTCCGGCTAAGAAAAACACGAAAGCCATGATTTGCAGAGGAGTGCCGGACAGCATATCGGGAAGTTCCGAAAAATACAGCGTACCCGCAGTACCGTAAATCAGCGAAATACCATAGAGCAACAGTCCGCTGGAGAATAGCGTGGAGAGGATATATTTGGCGCCCGCCTCTGCCGAATGTTGTCGGTATTTATTGAATGCTACCAGCGCCGAGACCGGAATGGAAGCCGTTTCAAGGCCGATAAAGAACATGAGAAAATGTCCGGCAGAAATCATAAAATACATACCCAGCAGTGTGCTGAATGTCAGCAGGTAAAATTCGCCCTGCTTAAAGGCGGTGTCCCCGCGCGACAGCCATTTATGGGCCATCAGGAAGACGATTAACGTGCCGATGTTCAGGATAGATTTGACCGCGGTCATCATCGGCACATACTGATACATTCCACCGAAGGCCTCCGTTGCCGGACGCGGGAACAGATTAATTACGGTATGCAACGCCATAAGAATCACGGGAAACGCGGTGTTCAGCTTGGGTGCACTGCCATCTTTATGGGCGTCAGGGCTGGCAAACATGTCCGCGATAAAGAGCACAACGGTGATGATGACGAGTGAAAGCTCGTCGCGCATGGCAAGGAATTGCTGGTAATCCATAAATTATGCGTTAATTAAGTTGGTAATCCACCATGGGGTAAGTCCCAGGGCGGCGATGCAGACTATGAGGCAAATCACGGCCACCCGCTCGTCCCACG
>JAISSS010000017.1 GCA_031272965.1 Bacteroidales bacterium
TTTAAAGGTAACAAACGCTATTTCACGCTTGCCATCCCCAATACGGAGGTCGCGACTGTCTATCATGACCAGATTAGTCGATGGTTTGACGCGACAGTTGAGCAGAGCGACATCCCGCAGGAATTTGTCCGTGCACTGATAGCGGGCGACAAAGAGACTGCCCAAAAGCATCTGTCAACCATGCTGATGAAGTCAATCAGTTACTTCGACACTGCCGAAAGCTACTATCATGGCTTCCTGACGGCCTTGTTCGTAAAAGTGGGCGACTACGAAGTGAAGTCCAATCGCGAGACGGGCGACGGGCGTTGCGACATATTCATGCGTCCGTATTTGCGCAGGCAGCCCGTAATAATCGTTGAAGCAAAAATAGCGCCCTCTTACAGCGCTTTGGCGGCCAAATGTCAGGAAGCACTGCGGCAAATAGAAACCAACCGCTACGCCGACGAGTTCATCGAAGACGGCTATACCGACTTACGCAAATACGGCATCGCTTTTTATAAAAAGGAATGTATGATATGCTAACAACTGTGAGTTAATACTTTAAATTATAGATATATGAACCATTTATTCTTGAATATTTTTTTCATTTCGCTTGTTATGATTCCTGTGATATCAAATGCACAAGAGTCTGTGGTAGTCAATCCGAATCCGCCGGAATCGTATCCGTCCCGTATGACCGCCGGTAATCCTGCGGATTGGAAGCCTGTGAAACTGCGCGTAGATATTCCTGCAGGGGGAGTTGTTGTATCCAAGTCGGGCTTATTCAGTTCGGCGATGGAGAAGAATATATATTACCTGTTGAACTCGTTTTCGGTTGACCACATGCTGTACCCGTTTCGCAGGCGTACAGGGGAGCAGAATCCGCCCACTGACGACCGTCCGCAGGTTCCTTTTTGGGATACCGATTTGCGTGGCGCGAATGCTGCCCGATACTTGATGGGCGCTGGCAATACGCTTCGGTGGATGGAGAACGGTGAACTGCGTCGCCGTATGGACGAACTTATTGACGGCATCGATACCTGCCGCACTGCGGACGACTATGTTCTTCCGTATCCACAGATTGTTGACAGCTTGCGTTCGGAAGAAGCGAACTGGTGCAGGGTTAATCTTCAACTTGGGCTGATTGATGCGGCAATTGCCGGAAACCCGAAGGCATACGGCCTGTTACGTGACATCGGCGACACTTTTAATCATTGGGATGCACTATTGCCCCGACTGCTGTACATCTGTACCAATCCCCTTCAGGGACATCTCGGCTTCACCCGCACCTATTTCTCGCCTGTCGGCAAACCCGAAGACCTGCAAACGGCCGAGAAATACTATGTGTGTGACTGGTGGCTTGACGCCCTATCCAATTATGACGAAAAGGCCATCTGGCAATATCCGTTGAACAACCCGCACTGTTTTTTAATTCCGGGCTTCGACGCATACCTCGACCATTACATCGCCACCGGCGACCAGCGTTATCTGACCGCCGTAAATGCGGGGTGGGACATGATTCGTGATAAGTGGCAACATGTCGGCGGCAGCATGGCGATTTGCGAATGTTTTTGGATTCCCCAATCGGACGGTACCCGCGTATTGCAAAGAATGAACAGCCACCAGCCATCCGGCTACCCCCCATATTCATATTTCCTCACACCGGATAAACATACGGGCGAAACATGCGGCAATGTTATATGGAGCAAACTGAACCAGCGCTTTCACTGCCTTTATCCGGAGCAGGAGAAATATGTAAACGAAATTGAGAAATCAATCTACAACGTGGCACTTGCCAATCAGTTTGACAACGGTTCCATTTGCTATCATACCAGCATGGAAGGCACAAAAGACAGGCACGATTACCGTCCGGAGCCGCCTCTCGGGGTAAACACATGCTGCGAAACGCATGAAGCGCGCTTCCTTGGTTCGCTGCCTGAATATATCTATTCTATGGCAGACGATGGCCTCTATGTAAATCTCTATGAACCATCTTCCATTGATTTTCAGATAAGAGGGCAAAAAATCAATCTGAGTCTCGAAAGTGATTTTCCTTTCAAGCCGGAAGTCGTCCTCAACGTGAAGTCGGCGAAGCCGGTTACTATGAAACTCCGCATACGGGTTCCTGCATGGGCGGCGAAACCGATGCCCCTGTATATCAATGGCAAACTGCTTGCAACAGGCAATGCAGGCAGTTATGTAACTGTTTCTCGAAAATGGAAAAACGGCGACCGCATCACCTTTACCTTGCCCATGGAACTTCGCGCCACCAAATACACGGGTACCGATACCCCCGGCGCTGTGCGCTATGCTTTTGAATATGGCCCTGTTCTGCTCGCTCTTACCGGCTCGGAAACCGTACCTGCGGCTATCAGTCAAAAATATTTGACCGATATGAACAACCAGCTTGTGCCGACGGACGGCTTGCAGTTTCAATTGAAAGGCTCCGACATGAAATTAATACCTTACTGGTTGGTTGACCATGAGAAATTTACGGTCTTTCCGATTATTCGGGATGCTGTTAATTGATTCTTTTGATGATATAAAACACATTCCATTATGCGTAATAATTTTTCTTCAAGGAGTAACCAAACATATTGAATTTTGAGGTATCTTTGCGCGGTTGTTTTAAAAGAATTTGAGATGAGAATACGCTGGTTACTTTTTTGCATATTATTGGTTCCGACGGCTGTTGTCGGGCAGAAGCAGGTGAAGGTGCGTGGAGAATACGTCTATCGCGTACCGGCTAACGTATCGCGCGAGGCGGCGGTGAAAACGGCGGTTGAGCAGGCGCGGCTACAGGCCTTGGGCAAGGAGTTCGGATGGAACGTTTCCGAGCGCTCAATCCTCGAAACGAAGGAAGAAGGCGGCAAGGTAAATGATCGCTTTGTGTCGCATACCACCAACGAGGTGAAAGGCGAATGGCTCGAAGACATCAGCAAGCCCGATGTGAAGTTCGATTTGGACAGGAACGACGGCACCCTGATAGTTACTGCCGCCGTACACGGACGCGCCCGCGAACTGACCGGCGCCGGTATTGACTTCTCCGCGAAGATACTGAAAAATGGCTTCGATGCCCGCTTCGAAAGCAACGACTTCCGAAGCGGTGACGAAATGTACCTGCTATTCAGCTCGCCGGTGGACGGATACCTGACAGTATATCTGGGCGTCAACGACAGGGTATATTGTCTGCTGCCATACCGTAACAGCTCGGAGGCAAATGTGGAAATCAAACACGGCCAGAGTTATGTGTTCTTTTCCGCGAAACATGCCGATACCGATAAAGTCGCCATAACCGACAATTATGCTCTCTATACCGACAAGCCCAGCGAAGACGACATGATTTACATCATCTTCTCGCCCAACCAGTTCGTCAAAGCCAATGATGCACAGTCAGGCGACAGCGGCATGCCCCGTGAGCTGTCAGCCGACGAGTTTCAGAGATGGCTGACCCTCAATCAGAATCGCGACAAAGACCTGAAAATTGACCGAAAATTGATTCTGATAAAGAAATAGTTCTCGTGTCTTCGGTTTTTTTCGCGTTCAGCACGAATTTTTTAACCGCCTATTCAAAATTTGTATATCTTTGTGCGCAAAATTTATTTGATGACAGAGAAGAATAAAAATCTGGAGCAGTTTAGCTATGCCTTAGGCGTGTGTATTGCGGGCAACCTGGAGCAGTCGGGGGTTAATAGCCTTAACTTCGAGCATTTCCTTTCGGGGCTTACCGATGCTTTCGGCGGACAGGAGTTGCGGTTCAGCGCCGAGCAGATTAACCAAATCATGCAGAACTTTCAGACGGAGCAGCAAAGCGCGGCTGAGGACAACCTTGAGGCCGGGTTCCTCTTTCTCGAAGAGAACCGCAAAGATAAGGATGTGGTAGAGACCGACAGCGGCCTTCAATACAAGATATTGACGCCGGGTACGGGGGCTCGTCCTCGCCTTCACAACAAAGTGCGCTGTCATTATCATGGCACCCTGCTCGACGGAACGGTGTTCGACAGCTCGGTTAAACGCGGCGTTCCTGCGGAATTTCCCGTGAATGGCGTCATTAAAGGCTGGGTGGAGGCGCTGCAATTAATGAACGTTGGTTCAAAATGGCGGCTGTTCGTCCCTTCCGGCCTCGCATACGGCGAACAGGGCGCCGGAAAAGCTATTCCGCCACATTCCACACTGATTTTTGACGTCGAACTGCTTGACATTTTATAATCAAAAGTTAAATTAAGATTAAAAACAGTTTTTGAAATATTAATATTTTAGTTTGTTAAAAGATGAAGTTAAATTCAATTTTAGTTCTTTCAGCTGCGTCCGTTATCGGACTGTCAGCATGCAATTCGGGAGGAATCGGCGGTTCCGCGAATTTGTCCACGAATGCGGATTCCGCCGCCTATTTTATCGGTTTTTTTGCAGCCTCGCAATACTACCAGACGGTAAAGAGCAATCCTGAGGGCGACAAGCTCGACAAGGGCCTGATTATCAAGGGATTCATTGACACCTACAAGAAAATGGACGACTTTGACAAGAAGTCGGAAGAAGAACAGCAGGAGACAATGGAATTAGCCAACACCACCATCATGGCATACTTCGAGGGCGTCCAGAAGCGAGTTGGCGAGAAGAACCTTGCCGAAGAGCAGGAATTTCTGGAAAAGAACAAGGCCAAAGAGGGGGTCATTACCACCGAATCCGGCCTGCAATATGAGATTCTGCGTGAAGGTACCGGCCCTAAACCCACCGCTACTCAGACCGTCGAGGTGCACTATCATGGCACTCTGCCAAATGGCGAGGTGTTTGACAGCTCGGTTGACAAGGGTGAGCCTGTAAAGTTCCCCGTTAATGGCGTCATCCCCGGATGGACGGAGGCCCTGCAGCTGATGCCTGTAGGCTCCAAGTGGAAACTTTACATTCCTTCCGCTATCGGATATGGCGACAAAGCCCGCAGCGAAAAAATCGGCCCCAACCAGATGCTGATTTTCGAGGTAGAACTCCTGGGTATCGAGCCCGATTCCAAGGAAGACGCCCATGACCATACGCATTAAGAACCCACTAACGCTTCACAACGATGGATATCAAGGGAACAATCACGAAGATACTGCCCCCGACCGGTGGCGTTAGCAGCGCTGGCCGCGAATGGAAGAAGCAGGAATTTGTTATTGATTACATTGACGGCTCCTTCACGCGGCAGGTGTGCTTTACCCTGTTTGGAGACAAGGTGAACCTGCTTGCCGGTTTTCAACCCGGTATGGAAGTTGCGGTGTCATTTCAGGTAGAGTCGCGGGAATTTCAGGGCAAATGGTTCACAAATGTCAATGCGTGGCGCCTGCAAAGTCCTGAACAGGCGGTTGCGGCGGCCACCTCCGCCTATACCGCGCCGATGCCCCCCGCGTATGCGGCTCCGCTGCCCGGGACACCGGCTCCGGCTAACAACCCCGTGCCGCAAAGCAGCTATACGCCGCCGAGCAGCCCTTACGACTTCCCCGCCGATAACGGCGACGACCCAGGCAGCGACCTGCCGTTTTAACCGTTTAAAGGGGCTGTTTCGACAGGCTTATTCCCCCAGCAACTGCGGATTGTCCGCAAGTTCCGTATTTGTGATACAACATGGGGATGACGGTCAGTGCCGTCATGATGAGCCTTCCGGAACAGCCTCTTTTTTTATACAGGCAATAAGAACATGAAATTTATGCGCGTTCTGAAAATTCTTTTCGCAACACTTCTTGCGGCAGTAACATGGAACAGTAATGCTCAACAATTAACCGTACAGCCGCATATCAAATTGCCTGACGACACCCTTACGGCAGGATTGTTAGTCAGGACATTAGACGTTTTTTTGCAGGCGCTTTCCGACAGTAGCGTCCCCCTGCAACTCGTAAAGTTCGACGAAAAAGCCGAAACAGAACTGCTGTGCGCCGAATTGCGCAACTCCATGCATGGCCGTCCATACCTGCTGAACGTGGCGCCAATTAACGCCTCCCAATATATCGTTCAGACCGCATACATGGATGCGACCGATAACCAGCCGGTTATTTATGCGGTCTTTGAACTGCTCGCCACGCGGACGCGAAATTCTTTCGTCTATTCATCGCCGTTGCTGTGGAACACCCGCGCATGGAAGATGTTCAAATCAAGCGCCTGCATATTCCATTATGCAGATACGCTCAACATGGACGCCGCAAAACTTCACGCCGAAAAAGTGGCAGAATTTGACCGTATGTTCGATTCATCAATCAAAACTACAGAGCTTTTTCTTGACGACAACATGGTTGACTTTATGAAGCTCGTCGGAATCGACTATCTGGCAGCTTACAACGGCTATTCGCGCAGTATGTTCAGCATTGTGGCCGACAGTCGTCAGCTCATCGTGGAAAGCAGCAATACCGGCAGTTATATTGATTTTGACCTGCATGAGCTGTTCCATCAGCGTGTGGAAAATGTGTTACCGGTCGCTCTGCTCAACAAAGATATGGTCTGTGGCGCCGCATACCTCTATGCCGGATATAAGGGAATGGACTGGAACGAGATTGTTCGTACCTTTAAATACCGGCTCACAGAGAAGAAGCCCGACTGGCTTGCGCTGTATATGGACGCAGTGAACTTCGCGTTCTCCGAGAAGGATTATCTAATTGTAACACAGTTTATTAATGCACTGCTCATAAAGCGTGTCATGCAGGAACGCGGCATCGAGGCGGTCAAGGAACTGATGCTCACCGGCGACTTCCGCAACCACCGGCATGATTTCTTCCGTACCATCTACAAGATTACGGGTATTAATGAAAAAACGTTCAATAAAGACGTGAATATGTTGGTTAAAGAACTGAAATAGCAAGATTAAATAAGTTAACATCGAATTAATTAATGAAAAAGAGAGTTGCCATAATCGGCGCCGGAATTACCGGTTTGACCACCGCATGGTATTTAAAAAAGAGCGGTGTTGATGTTACCGTTTTTGACCGCAATGCTCATTGCGGAGGTGTAATCCGTACCACGCGGCACGATGGTTTTGTTTATGAGAACGGCCCTAACAGCGGAACGCTCTCCTCGCCGGAAGCCGTAGAGCTGATAGAGGATATGGCAGACTTGTGTGAGCTGGAGATTGCCGATGAAAGTTCAAAATTTCGATGGATTCTTAAAGACGGACGCTGGACTGCGCTGCCCGCCGGCCTCATCGGGGGCATCCGCACTCCGCTGTTCACATGGGGCGATAAGTTCCGCCTGCTGGGAGAGCCATGGCGAAAGGCCGGAACCAATCCGGAGGAAAGCCTCGCCGACTTGGTGCGGCGCCGCATGGGACACAGCTTCCTGCGCTATGCCATCGACCCTTTCGTGCTGGGCGTCTATGCCGGAGACCCCGAAAAACTGCTCACGCGCTATGCTTTCCCCAAACTGTATAATCTGGAACAAAGATATGGCAGTTTTATCGGCGGCAGTATCCGCAAGATGCGGGAACCCAAAACCGACCGTGAAAAACGCGCCACAAAACAGATTTTTTCCATCCGCGGAGGGCTGTCAAATTTGCTTGATGCAATGGCCGCAAAAATAGGGCGCGAGCATATATGTCTTAATACCAATGAATTAGCAGTTATGCCTGCCGCTAATGGATATACGGTTAGCGGTGTTAATGTCCCGCCCCAAACGTTCACTCATGCAGTTTCAACGGTTGGCGGCTATGCTATCCGTGCGTTGTTACCGTTTTTAGCGGCTTCGGCAGTGGCCGACATCGAGCGGATGAAATATGCTGGCGTAGTGCAGGCTTCCGTGGGCTTCCGCCAGTGGGAAGGCGTTGGATTGCAGGCCTTTGGTGGATTGATTCCGTCTGTGGAGCGACGCGACATACTCGGAGCGCTGTTCATGTCGTCGCAGTTTAGCGGGCGGGCGCCGGAGAGGGGGGCATTGCTGTCGGTGTTTATTGGCGGTATCCGGCATCCTGAGCTGGCAGCGTTGAATGATGTGCAGATTCAGGCGCTCCTTGAATCTGAATTTCGTGCACTCTTCGGGCTGAAGCGATGGATGCCCGACTTGTTGGTGCTCAATCGCTATACGCATGCTATCCCGCAATATGGCGCAGAATCGGGGGCGCGGCTGAGGAGTATTGCAGCTGTTGAATCCGCGTATCCTGCCCTGTATTTAGCCGGTCATATCCGCGATGGTATCGGCATTTCCGACCGCATCAAACAGGGACGCGCCACTGCTGAGAAAATTATTAACTCCGGCGTTGCCGTCTCTGTAAATTCGGCATTATGACAGGAGTATTACTGGTAAATATCGGAACGCCACAATCCCCGACACGCGGCGCTGTGAGGCGCTATCTGTGGCGCTTGCTCGGTCAGCAGCGTGTAATGGGGATGCCTTTCATCATGCGCAAGGCGCTTGTGGGGCTGATTGCGCTCTTGCGGGCTCCCAGGTCGGCACGTCTCTACCGCGAAATATGGACGTCTGACGGTTCCCCAATTTTGGCATATGCGAAGCAATGTGCCGCGGCCCTGCAAAAAAAGCTGGGCGACGGCTATCAGGTATTCAGCGTGATGAGTTATGGCGTCCCCTCGCTGGACGACACCCTGCGCCACATCGAGGGGCGTTTCGACCGTCTGCTCATCGTCCCCCTGTTTCCGCAGTATGCCGCATCAACATCCGGCGCAATCCTCGAAAATGTTTTCCGTCATATTGCGGGGTGGAACATCTTCCCCGAAATCAGAACTTTATCGTCGTTTTATGCCCATCCTCTGTTTATCAGTGCATTCGCTGCGCAAATATCGAAATGTTGCGAAGATAATTTTGAGCATGTTATTTTTTCGTTTCATGGGGTGCCATTGAGCCATATTAACAGGATTCATCCTCATGTTTCTGTCGATAACTGCCTGTGTATGCGCGAGTTGCCGACATGCGGTCAGCATTGTTACCGCGCAATGTGCTATGAAACGGCCCGCCTGCTGGCGCGTGAACTGAACCTCTCTGACAAAGATTACACCGTTACATTCCAGTCGCGGATGGCCAATGGATGGACTCGCCCGTTTACTGACGCCGTCATCATCGAGAAGGCAAAAGAAGGGTGCCGGACGCTTTTGGTGGTTGCGCCCTCATTTGTGGCCGATTGCCTCGAAACCATCCACGAAATCGGCATACAGTACCGCGACCTGTTCCTGAAACATGGCGGACAATCTCTGCGACTGGCCGAAAGTTTGAACGCAAATCCAATCTGGATTGATTGTTTGAAGCAACTTGTTTGCGAAGGTTTTTTATCATAAATACATTAGTATCAGTTATTTATATCGATATATAAAAGCTGTTTTCATGAAATTATTGACATTAAATTTTTGATAAATTCCGTATTATCGGGCTATTCGCATGAATTTTTGTCCATTTTGAGTGAATTTTTGCCGTTTATCATCAAAAACAGACTTTTTTTCAACAGCATTTTTGATATTTATTACCTAAAAAGTCATTATTGATATAATATACTGAATTACAGTTATTTATATTATATTATCTCATTTAAAGTTCGTTTTTTTACCAACATTTGTCTGTTTATAACTGAAAATAATAAAAAAATCAGTATTTTCGGGCTATTCGCGGTTATTATAATAAACAAAAGTTCAAAATAGATAGATGCTAAGTTTATACATCATAAAATTGTGAATTATTTTTCGTGCCATTTCAGTCGGCCGTCCGGAAGCGTTTCAATAATTTGGGCATCCATAAGTTGTCTGACAGTGTCTGTTATGTCTTTTTCGGGGGCGTTAACGGCTTTTAGGACGCTTTCCGGTGTTGCAGGGGCAGTCAGGGCGGCTTTTATGCGGTCGGCGAGGCTCCTGAAAGCGCTGGCCGAGACTGGGGCGGCTGCCGCCGCTATACAGACGTCGCACTGCCCGCAGGCTTGGGAATCGGTTTCTCCGAAATAGTCTAACAGCAGTTGACTGCGGCATTTGGTAGTGTCTTGCATGTAGCGGGTCATGGCTTCAATGCGGCGGGTGAAGTCCTGTAGTCGGTCGTAATAGTTTGTTTTTGAGATATTTACGCGGGGTGTAGCTATTCGTTCTTTGGTGAATATGAGGTATGGAAATTTCTGGCGCGGTATGTATTCTATGATTTTATGGGTCCGCAGATGTTTGAGGTATCCATAAATTGTTTCGACCGATAATCCTGTTTTTTGTGCCAGAAAGTTCTCATCTATTTCGGTATAGCCGCTGAAAAAGCCTGTTCCTGACCGCAGCAGAGTTCTCATAAATTCTTCCGCTTCAGGCTGCGACATCTGGAAATTGTACAACTCGTCGCGGTTTACGATGAAATGGACACGTGAGCGGTGGTCGCTTTCATCGGTCAGTTCGATGTATCCTTCCCGTTGCAGAATTTTCAGGCAGTTGTCCACTAAATCGATAGGGTAGTGGTAGCGTCCTGCGAAGTCCCCGATTTTAAAGGTGTGGATGCTTCCTCTGCCGAATCCTGCCGCAATCTGATAGTAATTTCCGAGCGATTCATAGACTTTTATTATTTCTTCCGGCGGAGGGAACGATTTTTTTATGTTCGCCTGCAATGTCAACGAATCCGAGCTGTCGGCAATCAGTACGGCGTATGCTTTTTTGCCGTCGCGTCCTGCCCGTCCTGCCTCCTGGAAGTATGCTTCGGGCGAATTTGACGGCCCGAAATGGATGACAAACCGCACATCGGGTTTGTCAATTCCCATGCCGAAGGCATTCGTGGCCACGATGATGCGTGTGCGGTTGTTTTGCCAGTTGTCCTGTTTCTGTGAGCGGCTGCCTGACGTCAGGCCGGCATGATAGTAGTCGGCCGAAATATCATGCTTTTGCAAATAATCGGCAATATCTTTGGCGTTCTTGCGGGAGCGGACATATATTATGCCGGTTCCGTGTGCTTTCTGTACAGAGGTCAGCAGATATGCCAGCTTGTCTTCGCGGTGCCGTACCATATAACAGAGGTTACTGCGGTAGAAGCTCATTTTCAGGACGTTCTCTTTCCTGAAGTTCAGCTGTCGCTGAATATCACGTACCACGTCCGGGGTGGCAGTTGCCGTGAGCGCGAGTACCGGCAAGTCGGGCAGCAGTGGGCGCAAGTCTTTAATGCGCAGGTATGACGGCCGAAAATCGTAGCCCCATTGTGAGATGCAGTGTGCCTCGTCAACCACAATCAGGTTGACCGACATCTGCTGAAGGCGTTCTTTAAACTGCTCCGTACCGATGCGTTCCGGCGACAGATACAGAAATTTGTAGTTGCCCCATGCCGCATTGTCGAAAGCCTCGCTCACCTCCTGCTGTGTCATGCCTGAATGAATGGTCAGCGCTTTTATATTCCGCCTGCGCAGGTTCTCGACCTGGTCTTTCATCAGCGAAATCAGCGGAGTTATAACGATGCACAAGCCCGGACGCGACAGCGAAAAAACCTGAAATGTTATAGACTTCCCACCGCCGGTCGGCATCAGCCCTAACGTATCGCGTCCGGCAGCAACCGACAGACTTATCTCTCTCTGCAATGGCCGGAACTGTTCATACCCCCAATAGCGGGACAATATTGAATGATATTCGTCCATAGAATTTTTGCGCTGCAAAAATAATGAAAAAAACGGCACCCCCTGTATAATCTCATTCTCATATAACATCCTCTATTGGCGCCATGTTTCTCTCCTGAAATTTAACAGTCTGACAACATGGCGTCGCAAAAGCCTTTCGAGGCTGCCCAAGTTATCAACATTTAAATCTTCGTAAAATCAGGAAATACGGCAAAAATTTGCCCGCAAAATGCCGGAATTGCGGAAAACTTTTGTGGTGGCCTGTGTTTGTTATGTCTATATTAGCGGCGGTTTTTACAATGAGGAAAGATAAACGATATACAGGTAAAATGATGTTCATACGGGAGAGGATGCTCCGGTATCTCATGGCGCTTGCGTTGACGGGCGGTTATCCGGCGGTTTACGGGCAGTATTACCGCACGGGGGAGGACCCGGCACACCTGCGGTGGGAACAAATCAATACTGCTGACTACCAGCTGATTTTCCCCGCCGAATACGAGAGTAAGGCCATTAAAATTGCGGGGATACTGAATAAGGTCTCTCAATCCGGCTATAAGACCCTCGAACACCGCCCCGCAAAAATATCCATCATCCTGCATACGCAGACGGCAGTATCCAATGGGGTAGTGTCATGGGCTCCCAAGCGTATGGAACTCTACACCACGCCCAATCAGTATATATATCCTGATGACTGGCTGAACCAGTTATGTATTCACGAATATCGGCATGTGGTGCAGATGGACAAAATAGAATCGCAGTTGCCCGCGTTGATACGCTATCTTTTTGGCGAGCAGGCCGCCGCAATGGTGGCGGGGGTTTATGTGCCCCGCTGGTTTCTCGAAGGCGATGCGGTGCTGACCGAAACGGCAATCTCAAATACCGGACGTGGCCGCTCGCCGCTCTTCCTTATGGACATGAAAGCCCAAATCGTAGAACGCGGTCTCTATAGCTTCGACAAGGCTACGATGGGCAGTTACCGCGACCACGTTCCCGACTGCTACCGCTTCGGATACTGGTTCACGGCCGGAGTACGCCAGACTTACGGCTACAAAGTATGGTCGGAAGTCCTCAATAATGTTGCGCGACAGCCGCTTTCTGTCGTGCCATTAAATAAAGAACTTAAGCTCAAAACAGGATTCTCAAAACAGGAACTTTATTATCAGATTTTCACCGACTACTCGAAGCAGTGGAGCGAGGAGATGCTAAGCCGTCCACATTCGGAAGCGCAGTCGATCAGTCCGGCACCCGCTCCGCACGACTACACCAACTACCGCTACGTGTCGGCCATTGATGCCGGTTCGTTTGTAGCCCTCAAGGAGACGCGGCGCGACATCGACCGCATCGTGTGGGTATCTAAGGGTAAGGAAACCACCATGCGGACACCCGGCACGATTCTTCCCGGCTCCATGTCGATGACCGGCACTATGCTGATTCGTGCCGAAATGCGCCCTGACATCCGCTGGACACATGCCACAAAGTCGGCAATTATCATGGAAGACCTGCAATCCGGCTGGCGCCGCGAATTTGAATCGAACTATAATCTGCAAAGCCCCACAATCTCGCCCGACCGCAAAAAAATTGCCGCCGTTGAAGCAACCTTTACCAACGACTATCGGTTAGTGATTTTTGACGTCAGCACCGGCAAAGTTCTTAAACGGTTCTCTACCGCCGATAACCAGTATTTCATGACCCCCACCTGGGACGACACCTCCACAGCTGTGTTTTTCGTCGGATTGCGGCAGACGGGTAAATACCTCGGCGCTATTGATGTCAATTCCGGCGTAATCAGCTGTCTTACACAGCCGTCGTTTCATGACATGCGCAACCCCGAATATGCCGCCGGAAAGCTGTATTATACATCTTCTCAAACCGGTATCGACAATATATTTTGCCTCGACCTGCATACATGGGATATCCGGCAAATCACATCGTCCGCTTTTGGCGCCGATTACGCCTCCGTATCAGGTAATTATCTATTTTATAGCGACTATTCGGCTACCGGCTATTCTGTCTCTCGACTCAATTTGCGGGAGAACGCCTTGAAGCCGCTGGCGACGGTGAGGGAGGCCAAATACGAGCAGGCCGACGCCATAGCTGCCGATGAAGACGGGATTTTCAGAGCCGACGACAGCGACAATTTGTTGTGCCTGCAAATAAAGCCCTATCATAAATTCACACATTTGTTTAATTTCCACAGCTGGGGGCCACTCTATATCAATGCCAACGACTACGAAATAAAGCCGGGTATTTCTTTCCTGTCGCAAAACGTGCTGGGCACGGCAACCGCCATGGCCGGTTATGCGTACAATCCCAGCGAAAGAACCGGTAAATTTCATGCCGATTTCGAGTATCGCGGGCTGTTTCCCGTGTTCCGTGCCGAGTTTGGCTACGGTGGGCGCAAGTCGGCGTTCCAGACCGTCACGTCCACACTGGACACCGTTGAACAGCGCTTTTCGTGGCATGAAATGGGCGGAGAATTTGATGTGAGCGTCCCGCTGACGTTCAGCAGTGGCAAATATACCACTCTTTTACAGCCCCGAATCAGCTGGACAGGCAACATGACGTGCGATGTGCGGAATGTGCCGTCCCAATTTGCTTCCGGCTTTTATCATGCCCTCAGCTATGGCTTGCTGTTCCGCAACCAGATTCGTATGGCTGAATTGGACCTGTATCCGGATTGGGGGCAAACACTGAACCTGACCCTGCGTCACGGGCTGTCAGGTGGCTTGGCCGTTAACCCGCTGAAAGCCGCCGAACTATATCTTTATTTTCCGGGGGTGGCCGCCAATCATGGCATACGCTGGTATGGGGGCATGCAGATTAAGGGCATTGACAGGCCACTGTCATTTGCCGACCAGGTGCGGTTCCCGCGCGGCATAACCAGCATCCGGAATAAACAATTACTCACATCCGGTATCGACTATACCATGCCGCTGGCATATCCTGATTGGAATGTGGACGGATTGCTGTATCTGAAGCGCCTGCGGACGACCGCCTTTTTTGACGTTTCCCGCATCACCGCACCAATTTATGACAATGCAGGCCTGCATGTCGGCGAAAGGTCAATCATACGAAAGTCAATCGGCCTTGACCTGATTGCAGATGCGCATATGTTACGCCTCGTTACGCCTGTTGCGGCCGGACTGCGTTCCATCTGGCTTCCCGATACGCGCCGCTGGCAGTTTGAATTTCTGCTTTCTATAAATTTCGGAGCCTTGTAATAACCACGACGAACCACAGATTGACCGGCTTCCGTATTTTTTCTCTATTTTTGTCTTATAGTTTATATTATGTAAAATTTATATGCGAAATTTCGGATATTGCTAACCTCCATTCTTTGTAAAGTAATTCATCATGTTTTTTATGTCCTCACTTTTTCCAGAAGGCTGGCGAGAACAGCACCAGAACGGTGAAGAGTTCAAGGCGTCCGAGCAGCATCAGGAACGACATGAACCACTTGCCCAGCGGATGCAGCTGTGAGAAGCTGGCCGACGGGCCGTATTTGGCTAATCCGGGGCCGATGTTTCCCAGACTGCTGGCGACGGCGCCGATTGAGGTGTCCATATCCGGCTCAATGAGCATAAACAGCGCGACGCTGATGCAGAATATCAGTGCGTAGGTCATGAAAAATGCCAGCAGGCTCATCAGGATGTTCTGCGGCACGGCGCGTTTATTATAGCGCACGGGGATTATGGCGTTGGGATGCAGCAGCCGCCGCAGCTCGTAGAAACAGTTCCTGACAAGTACCAGCACCCGCACCACTTTCACGCCGCCGCTGGTGGAACCGGCACAGCCCCCGATAAAGAACAGCGCAAAAATCAGCATCGTCATAAATGGCGCCCATTTCATATAGTCGGCGGTGATAAATCCGGTAGTGGTCAATATTGATGTTACCTGAAACAGCGCTTTTCTGAACATTTGTTCATAATTATGCGATGTGCCCGTTGTTGCCAATCCGATAAAAATTGCTACCGCAAATCCCAGCGTGATGAAGGTATATGTCCGAAATTCCTCGTCTTTAAACAGGCGGCGCGACTTGCCCATCACAAAGCCGCAGCACAGCGCAAAGTTTATGCCCGAAATGAACATGAATACGATGAACACATACTGAATATAGGCTGAATCCCAGAACGCCACAGATGCTGTTTTTGTGGAATATCCGCCTGATGACATGGTTGTGAAGGCGTGGTTTATGGCGTCGAACAGTCCCATTCCGCCGATGCACAGCAGGCCGGTCTGTAATGCTGTAGCGGCCACATAAAACAGCCACAGATTTCGCGCTGTCTGGCGGATTTTCGGGCTTATTTTGTCGGTTGTCAGCCCTGTCGATTCGGACGAGAACAGCTGCATGCCGCCGATGCCGAACATGGGGAAGATGGCCAACGACAGCGTTACCACTCCCAGCCCGCCGAGCCACTGCGTAAGGCTGCGCCAGAACAGGATGCCCGCAGGCAGTGCTTCGATGTGGTCGAGGATGGATGAACCCGTGGTCGTGAATCCCGACACGGTCTCAAAGAAAGCATCGGTGAGCGACGGTATCGCCCCCGACAGCAGGTATGGCATGCTGCCGAAGAACGACATCAGCAGCCAGAACAGGCTGACAATCACAAAGCCGTCGTTTTTAGTGATGGCATGGCGCACCTTGCGGTTCAGCAGAAAGCATACGCTTCCGCAGGCGGCCGTGATGCCGGCTGAGATGAGCAGCGCCCACATTGAGGCGTCGCCGCAACCCGCCGCCACGCAGAACGTCAGCAGCATAAATGCGGCAATGGCACACAGCAGCAGTCCCACAATTTTGATGATAAGTCTTGGTTGCAGCATGGCGGGCGTCAGGTGAAATATTTGTTTAACTTGCGGATAGCCGACGGCAGTACGAACACCACTACCCTGTCGCCGGGCAGGATAACCGTATCGCCTTTGGCAATCATGACTTTGTCGTTGCGGGTGATGCCGCCGATGATGATGTCTTCGGGCAGTTGCATGTCTTTGAGCATGGTGTTGGTGATGCGGGCGCCGTCTTTTGGCACCATCTCGAACACTTCGGCCTGCGATGCGGTGAGGCATTTTGCGCGGGCCACTTCCGCGCCCATCGTATATTTGTAGATGTAGCTGGCGGCAATCAGCTTTTTGTTGACCACATAGCCGATGTCCATACTTTCGGCGATGTCCATGAAGTCGAGGTTTTCGACCCGTGCTACGGTGCGTTTCACGCCCATGCGTTTGGCTAAATGGCAGGCGAGGATGTTGGTCTCGGAATCGCCGGTAACGGCCACGAAGGCATCCATCTGGCTGATGCGTTCTTCTTTGAGCAGTTCGAGGTTTCGTCCGTCGCCGTTGATGACCAGCACGTTCTCAAAGGCGCCTGCTATTTCCTCGCTGCGGGTCTTGTCGGCTTCAATCAGCTTGATGTTGTAGTGGTCGCCGAGGCGTTTAATAGTGCGTTCGGCGATGCGGCTGCCGCCGACCATCATGATATTGCGCACGGGGAAGATTTCTTTGCCGGCCAATTCGAGCATCTCCACCTGCCATGCGCGGGTGGTGAAGAAGAACACGATGTCGCCTTCGAGGATGACGTCGCGTCCGTGCGGGATGATTGTGGTGTTGTTGCGGTTGATGGCCACGATGCGCATGTCCGGCTCGAATTGGGCCATCTCGATGAGCGACTTGTTGATAATCTGTGCATTGCTGCGTATCTTGACGCCCATCAGCACTAATTTGCCCCCCGAAAATTCTATTTGCTGGCGGGTGGCTACTTCCTTGAGCGAATAGACGATTTCTTTGCCGGCCAGATTTTCGGGGTATATCAGCTCGTCAACGCCCAGCTTGCGGAGTGTTTCCTTGTGCTTCTCTTCGAGGTATTCATAGTTATTGATACGGGCTATTGTTCGTAATGCGCCTGATTCTTTGGCCATAATGCAGGCCATCACGTTCCGCTCCTCGTATGGGGTAACGGCGATGAGCAGGTCTGCCTTGGCGATACCGGCGTCTTTAAGGTCCCTGAACGAGTTGGCATGGCCCGTAACGGTCAACAGGTCAACCTGATTAGAGATGACTTGCAGTTTTTCGGGGTCGTCGTCCAACAACACGATGTCGTGTTCTTCGTTACTGAGCATCTTTGCTAAATGTGTGCCGACCTCGCCCGCGCCAGCAATAACAATTTTCATTTTATATGTATATATTTACAATTATGGAATTATAAATCTTTAAATGTCTTTTCATCAGGGAAGCGAGCCGCATATTCTTTCCAGAACTTGCGTACTTCGCTTTTCATCTCTTTGTGCAGCATCAGCAGGCCCAGCAGATTGGGAATTGTCATCAGGGCGACAGCGATGCCCGACAGTGTCCACACTATCGTTGTATCCACAAATGAGGCTAAAAAGAAGAAGATAACAAACAGTATGTGGAACCATAGCTTGCCTTTCAGCCCGAACAGGAATACTATTGCGCGGTCGCCGTAATATGACCATGCAATAGTGGTAGAGAAGGCGAAGAGCAGCAGACATGCGGTAACGATGATTCCGCCGAACTTGCCGAACAGGCTCTTAGTGAACGCCGCATTGGTCAGCGGGGCGCTGTGGATGAGCGACTGCCCCTGAAAATAGACATGCTCATGCCCCACAATAGCACCCCTGTTGACTGTTACGGTGCCGGAATAGGGCACGTTGCCGACCGTGTATGCCCGGACATTTTCGGCCACCGAGCGGGAATGTATGATGGTGTGCGGAGCGGTCATGACGCCATTGCCGAACTCCAACTGTCCGGTAAACAGCGGCAGACTGTTGCTGTGAAACATCTCTGTGGCGTCGGCCTCGGTGATGTGTCGTTCTAATATGAGCATGTCGGTACGCTGGAAGCGGTTATCGACTTTCTCGTGCCACACTCCGGAGGCCAGAATGGTTAATCCGGTGAGCATACATATAATGACGGTGTCGATGAACGGCTCCAGCAGCGCCACAAGGCCTTCGGAGACGGGCTCGTGGGCGCGCGCCGAGGCGTGAGCGATGGGCGCCGAGCCTTGCCCTGCCTCATTGGAAAACAGCCCGCGATTGACCCCGCGATTGAACGCAAACGAGAAGCCGGACCCGATGAATCCCCCCACCGCCGCCGTCCCCGTAAAGACGTCGGTAAATATGGACAGCAACGAGGGAACGATGTTCCGATAATTGCAGGCCAGCACCACTATTGACCCGATAAAATACAGCATTGCCATGAACGGCACTAAATGTGAGGTTACTTTGGCGATGCGTTTGATGCCGCCGATGACCACGAACCCCAGCACTATGGCCAATATTGCGCCGGTCAGGGCTTTATTGATTCCGAAGGAGGCATATACGGAATTGGCAATGGAGTTTATTTGGGGCAAACTGCCGGTACCGAAGGCCGACAATACGGTGGCCGCGGCGAAGATAACGGCTAACCAGCGCATCTTCAGCCGGTCGCGCAGAAAATACATCGGGCCGCCCGAGACTGTGCCATCGGCAGTGATTTCGCGATACTTGTGCGACAGGGTTACCTCGACGAACTTGGTGGTCATCCCTACTAAGGCCGTTACCAGCATCCAGAACAGCGCCGCCGGGCCGCCAAGATGGATGGCCAGCGCTACCCCCGCGATGTTCCCCGTGCCTACCGTGCCCGACAGTGCCGTGGCCAGTGCCTGAAAATGCGTAGTGTCGCCGCGGTCGCTTGCACGGTCAAACTTGCCCCGCACAATGCTGACAGCATACCGCATGTAACGGAACTGCGGAAACCGCAGGTAAACGGTGAAAAATATCCCCGTCCCCAGCAGTAAAAATACAAACCAGTTACTCCCGCCGATATAACCGTCTATCACTGATAATATGTCATTCAGTTTGTTCATAACAGTCTTTTACCGCGCAAAAGTAGTAAATAATACAATAACTCCGGCAAAATGCGGGAAAAATGACCCCTGTGTCAAATTTTCCACTGCTCGGATTATTGTCTTGAACCTTGATTTTCGTATGAAAAGACTCCTTATTGTTCCAATCTCCCTTAGTAGCCAAAATTGTCATCATAGACATCCCTTATTCCCTTATTAATGTGCTGAAAATAATGGAATAATGGCGAATGGGGAGACTTTCACAGCTACTAAGGGAGCGTACTGCACAGCCCCTGCCAACCTGTCATCGCGGCACCCACAAGGGGTGCACGGTGCACTACGCCCGTCATTGCGGTGTTTGCACCTACCACCCCGTCATTGCGGGCTTGACCCGCAATCCCCTGCCGCAATAACTACACTCTAATTTTTATGTAACTGTTCCAAAAAACGTTCCTCTTTTGGAACAGTTTTCGGCACAAAAATAGGCAAAATTTTGACGCCACACTGTTAAAACCGTTTTTTCATGTCATGTTTATATAAATCATTGATTATAAGAATGTTATTATATTTACCATTATTTAATATTGTAGCAAAAATAAAAATTGCAATTAAATAGTAATGAGCATAAGTTTACTAAAAATGCGCAAACAGGTGTTCCAAAAGAGGAACGTTTAATGGGACACTATATTTTAATATCATTTTTGGGGCAATGATAAATGTTAAAGTACCGAATAACAGTTGTTTATATAAAATCATTTATGAACATTAGTTTAAAAATATTG
>JAISSS010000020.1 GCA_031272965.1 Bacteroidales bacterium
CAGTTTTCGAGCAGGAGTTCATTTGCACCTATTGCAGTAAGGAATTTCGTAAAACCAAACAAAACCTGTTCGGCAGCCTTTTTCGCCCGCAAAAAGATACGCAAAGCAGTTTTGGCGCACTCTGGAAAATCATCCGACAATACCGTACAGATGAAGCAGTTATAGATTCGGAAGAAAAACTTCGGGAATTGATTGAAATTCTTAAAGAAAAGATGCGCCGAAAATATGAATAGTCCTGTTCTGTTGCTGAATTGGAAGAATGTTCCATACAACTACTGTGCCCAAAGATGGCACAAAAGAGCAACTGTTCAAGGCAAATGTTTCCCTTTTCGCAACTCCCGATTTCCGCAGTTTTATTATAGAAACTCCCGATTATCGAAACATTTTGCTGACAAAGCATTTCAGCACAGGAATGTGGGGCGTTGGCGCGGATTATATGCCATGTGTGAGTTTTTCGGAGATTTGCAGCATCCTTTCGATAGGAATCCGCGCTTTTTCGATTGTTTCCATAGGCAGGACGATTTCCGGAGCATCGTGTTGCAGGCAGCTGTGCAGTTTTTCGAGGGTGTTCATTTTCATGTAGAAGCAGTCGTTACAGCCGCAGGTGGAATCGATTGGGGGTGCGGGGATGAACAGTTTTTGGGGGCATGCTTTTTTCATTTGGTGCAGTATGCCGCTTTCTGTGGCCACGATGAATGTTTGTGCGGGGCTTTGTGTAACATATTTGAGCAGAGATGCGGTAGAGCCGATGTGGTTGGCCAGCAGCAGTACCGGCGCTTCACATTCGGGGTGGGCGATAAATTCTGCGGTGGGGTGCTGTTCTGTGAGTTTGATAATCTTCTCTACGGAATACTGTTCATGCACCATGCAGGCGCCGTCCCACAGCAGCATTTGTCGTCCTGTGAGTTTATTGAGGTATGCGCCCAAGTTTCGGTCGGGGGCGAAGATTAGGGGCTGGTTCTTTGGGAAACTCTCCACTATTTGCAGGGCATTTGAGGATGTACATACCACATCGGTCATGGTTTTCAGCTCTGCTGAGCAGTTTATGTATGAGATGACCTTGTGGTCAGGGTATTCGGCTTTGAAGGCCCTGAATTTGTCGGCGGGCGCCGAATCGGCTAATGAGCATCCGGCATTGGGGGCGGGCAGCAGGACTTTCTTATCGGGGTTAATAATTTTTGCGGTCTCGGCCATGAAGTGGACGCCCACAAACGCTATGACGTCGGCGGTGGTCTTTGCGGCGACCTGTGCTAATTGCAGGCTGTCGCCCACGTGGTCGGCGATGTCCTGTAGTGGGGCGTCAACGTAATAATGGCTGAGTATTACAGCATTTTTTTCCTGTCGCAGCCGGTTGATTTCCGAAACAACGTCCATAAAATAGGGGTTAAGATTCGAGCATGAGTTGGTAAGCGTCGGCATCAAGCAGGCTGTCAATCTGGGTGTTGTCGGTTGGGGCGATACGAATCATCCAGCCTTCGCCGTAGGGGTCGGTATTGACTGCGGCGGGGTTTTCTTCGAGGTTGTCGTTAACGGCTATTATCGTACCTGCGACGGGCATGTAGAGGTCGGATACGGTTTTTACGGCTTCCACGGTACCGAATACGGCGCCTGCTTCTAAGGTTTCGCCCAGTGTTTCGATTTCCACGAATACTATATCGCCCAGCTCGTTCTGTGCGAAGTCGGTGATGCCGACCACGCCTTCGTTGTCGTCCTGTCGGAACCATTCATGTTCTTTTGTGTAGCGAAAATTGCTTGGTAATTTCATTTTTTTTTACTTTTCAGGGTGCAAAAATACATAAAAAGAGCGTTCCATGGTCGGAAAAAAATGCGGCGACAGAAGATTTCGGTCGCCGCATAGATTTTTCAAAACAAGGGAGGCCTATTTTACTTTAGCAGCATTAGTTGTTTTGATAATTACGGCTGCTATTTTGTAGGGGTCTCCATTGGAAGCCGGTCGGCGGTCTTCGAGGCGGCCTTTCCAGCCGTTTTCTACGGTTCCGACCGGGATGCGGATAGAGGCGCCGCGGTTGGATACGCCGTATGAAAATTCGTTAATGGAGGCGGTTTCGTGCTTTCCGGTGAGGCGTTGGTCGTTATATGCGCCATAGACGGCGATGTGTTCCTGGATATGTTTCCCGAATTCCTCGCAGATAGCGGTGAATACTTTTTCGTTGCCGCAGGTTCTCATCAGGCCGTTGGAGAAGTTGGCGTGCATGCCGGAGCCGTTCCAGTCGGCGTCTTTGCCTAAGGGTTTGGGATGCCATTCTACATAGACGCCGTATTTTTCGGCGGTTCTTTCGAGCAGGTATCGGGCCACCCATACTTGGTCGCCGGCAGAGCGGGCGCCTTTGGCGAAGACCTGAAATTCCCACTGTCCGGCGGCGACTTCTGCATTGATGCCTTCCACATTGATGCCGGCTTCGAGGCAGATGTCGAAATGCTCTTCGATGATGTCGCGTCCGTATGCGTTCTGGGCGCCTACGCTGCAATAGTAGGGGCCTTGCGGGCCGGGGAATCCGCCTTTGGGGAATCCGAGCGGCAGCTTGGTCTCGAGGTCATACAGGAAATATTCCTGCTCGAAGCCGAACCAGAAGTCATCGTCGTCTTCTTCGATAGTGGCCCGACCGTTGCTCTCATGCGGCGTCCCGTCAGGATACAGCACTTCGGTCATCACCAGATAAGCGTTCTTGCGGTCAGGGTCGGGGAAGATAGCGACCGGCTTGAGCAGCAGGTCGGAAGTCTTGCCGTCAGCCTGCTCGGTGGACGAGCCGTCGAAGCTCCATACAGGACAGTCTTCCAGCTTGCCGCTGAAATTGTCTTCTACGCGCGTTTTGGACCGCAGACCCTGGGTGGGCTGATGTCCGTCTAACCAGATATACTCCAATTTAGTTTTTCCCATCTTGTACAATTTTTGAATCAATACTACTTTAAGTTTCTACTTTATGGCGCAAAAATACAACAAATCGTTTGCCGAAATGTTTTTTTGCCAAGATAATTGGTATAAACGCCACTTTTTTTCATCTTGCGCTGTTTTTTTGCCCTTAATGTGGACTGTAACGAAACATACATTTAACAAAAAAGCATTTTGTAAAAAATATAACTATTAATCAATCATTTTGTTATTATTATAGACAGGTCGCGACTGTAGCCGGATTCAGCCGGGTCATGCTATTCCGCGCAGGTGTTTTTCCCAGTTCCAGGCTGAGAGCAGGGTCTCCTCCACCGATTTCTCGGCTTTCCATCCCAGCTCGTTATTGGCCAGGGAAGTATCTGCCCATATCTTTTCGATGTCGCCGGCGCGTCGTCCTACGATGCGGTAATTAAGTTTCAGGCCGGTAACTTTCTCAAAAGAATTGATTAATTGCAGTACGGAATATCCATTACCGGTTCCGAGATTGAATACTTCAAATCCGGTTTTATTTTTGTTGTTGAGCAGTCGGTTAATGGCCACTACGTGGGCTTTGGCGAGGTCCACCACGTTGATGTAGTCGCGGATAGCCGAGCCGTCGGGGGTATCATAGTCATCGCCGAACACTTTCAGCTCCTCGCGCAGTCCGGCGGCTGTTTGCGTGATAAATGGCACGAGGTTTTGCGGCGTTCCGGCAGGTGTCTCTCCGATAAGTGCGGACGGATGTGCGCCGATAGGGTTGAAATAGCGCAGGGCGATGGCCCGTAATCGGTCGGGGAAAGCGTGGATGCTGTCGCGCAGGATGTCCTCGTTGACGCGCTTGGTGTTGCCGTAAGGCGATTCGGCGTCCTTGCGGGGGGTTGATTCCGTGACGGGCAATCTGTCGGGCTGCCCGTAAACCGTGCAGGAGGATGAGAAGACGATATTTGGGATGCCGTATTTCAGCTGGGCGTCTATGATGTTCATCAGCGACACGAGATTATTGCGGTAATAATGCAGCGGTTTTTCCACAGATTCCCCTACTGCTTTTGAGGCGGCGAAATGGATGGTGGCGGCAATATCCCGGTGTCGGCCGAAGAAGTCGTCGGTTTTTGCGGCATCAACCAGATTAAACTGCTCAAAGACGGGGCGTTTACCCGTGATTTTTTGAATATTGTCTAAAATATCAACAGCGGAATTTGACAGGTCGTCCACAATTACTACCTCGTAACCGGCCGCCTGCAATTCTACGGTTGTGTGTGAACCGATATAACCGGTTCCCCCAGTAACAAGTACTTTCCTCATGATTAACTTGATTTTTGTTTATTCAGACAAAGGTACAGCATTTTCGGAAGCGCTCAATTCTGTGGCGCATTTTTCATTCAGTTTCATTCGGGAAATGGCTTTTTATTAAAGGAACGTAAATTGGCGGCAAATGCGGGTGATTTATTCGGAGTATTTCTTTTGCTGCCGTTTTGTCATGTTTTATGACATTAAATAGCTGTGGGGTGTTGCCTGAGTGTCGTATTTGGCAGTAAAAAAGGGGGGATGCAGATTGGCATAATCATTGTTGTAAGGGCGTCGAAAGTTTTTAGAGTATAAATTAAAACAGAAATTAAGACAGAAATAAATATGGGAAAAATTATTGGAATTGACTTGGGAACCACAAATTCGTGCGTTGCCGTAATGGAGGGGAACGAACCGGTGGTTATCCCCAACAGTGAGGGGAAGCGAACCACCCCTTCGGTAGTGGCTTTTGTCGAGAACGGGGAGCGCAAGATTGGCGACCCCGCCAAGCGGCAGGCTATCACCAATCCCAGCAAGACCGTTTATTCTATCAAGCGGTTTATGGGCGAGACTTTTAATCAGGTAGGAAAAGAAGTTAACCGTGTGCCGTATAAAGTAGTGCAGGGCGACAACAACACCCCGCGTGTGCTGATTGACGACCGTAAATATTCGCCGCAGGAAATCTCGGCCATGATTCTGCAGAAGATGAAGAAGACCGCCGAAGATTATCTGGGACAGGAAGTTACGGAAGCTGTAATCACCGTGCCGGCTTACTTCAGCGATTCACAGCGACAGGCCACCAAAGAAGCGGGCGAGATTGCCGGCCTCACCGTGCGCCGAATCATCAACGAGCCTACCGCCGCATCGCTGGCTTATGGCCTCGACAAATCGAATAAGGACATGAAAATTGCCGTATTTGACCTCGGCGGCGGCACTTTCGACATATCCATCCTCGAATTGGGCGATGGCGTGTTTGAAGTGAAATCGACTGACGGCGACACCCATCTGGGCGGCGACGACTTCGACGAGGAAATCATCAAATGGCTGGCTGACGAGTTCCAGCGTGAAGAGGGGGTTGACCTGCGCAAAGACCCGATGGCGCTGCAACGCCTGAAAGAGGCCGCAGAGAAAGCCAAAATAGAGCTGTCGAGTTCCACGCAGACAGAAATCAACCTGCCATATATTATGCCGGTCAACGGTATTCCGAAGCATATCGTTAAGACGTTGACCCGTGCCAAATTTGAACAATTGTGCGATTCATTGATTAACGCCACAATAGAGCCGTGCCGGAAGGCGTTGAAGAACGCCGGTCTGCAAACCTCCGATATTGACGAGGTAATCCTTGTGGGTGGCTCCACGCGAATCCCTGCTATCCAGGAAAAAGTGCAGCAGTTCTTCGGCAAGGCGCCCTCAAAAGGCGTTAATCCTGACGAGGTCGTTGCTGTAGGCGCCGCCATTCAGGGGGGCGTACTTACCGGCGAGGTTAAAGACGTGCTGCTGCTTGATGTTACCCCGCTGTCGCTGGGCATCGAGACCATGGGCGGTGTGATGACGCGCCTGATTGAGGCCAACACCACTATCCCGACCAAGAAATCGGAAATCTTCTCGACCGCCTCCGACAACCAGCCCTCAGTTGAAATACACGTCCTGCAGGGTGAGCGGCCTATGGCCTCAGGCAACAAAACTATCGGACGCTTCCATCTTGACGGGCTGCCACCGGCCCCGCGTGGAATCCCGAAAATCGAAGTCGCTTTCGACATTGATGCCAACGGAATTTTGCATGTGAGCGCGAAAGACCAGGCTACCGGCAAATCGCAGTCTATCCGCATCGAAGCCTCGTCAGGCCTCAGCGATGACGAAATCAAGCGCATGAAAGCCGAAGCCGAAGCTAATGCTGACGCCGACAAAGCCGCCCGCGAGAAAGTTGACAAGCTCAATCATGCCGACAGCCTGATTTTCCAGACCGAGAAGCAGCTCAACGAGTTTGGCGACAAGATTCCGGCCGATAAGAAAGGCCCGATAGAAGCCGCCTTAGCCAAGCTGAAAGAAGCGCATAAAAGTCAGGATATTGCGGCGATTGATGCGGCAACTGCCGAGCTAAACAGCGTGTTCCAGGCAGCCTCGCAAGAGATGTATAACGCGCAGGCGCAGGCCAATCCCGGCGCCACTGCCGACCCCTTCTGCGCTAATGGCCCCTTCAGTGGCGCCAATGCTAATGCCGGGAGCCAGCAACCACCAAAAAACGACGGCGAAGTTACCGACGTGGACTTTGAAGAAGTGAAATAAAAGGGATGGCTCGTTGGGGGAGCGAAGTCGAACCGAGCCCGCATTTTCCCCTTTAAAATTAAGCGGCAGAACATCGTTCTGCCGCTTTTTTCAATGATAGCGAAGCCGGATAAGCCGGTATATGTGCTAAAATACAGATAACTTTATGTTGTAAATTAAGCAACATTACATCTGAAACAGTATTATTCAGGCGATATTTGCGCATGTGGTTATAATTTTTGCTATCTTGCGGCGTTTTTCGCAAAATAGCAGGAGAACGCAAAGAAATTTAAAAGATGAATTTGCAGGCAAAAGAATTAAATCAAGTCATCCGGACACAGAATCCGGCCGTATATGAGTTGCTGTCGGAGCGCGGCCGTAATATTTTTTTCCCCCGTAAGGGGATATTGGGGCAGTCGGCGGATGCTAAAGGAACCCGGATAAATGCGACAATCGGCGCCGCTATCGAAGATGACGGCACCCCCATGCGGTTAGACGCCCTCGCGTCCCGCATACAGTTAGACCCCGCTTTAGTGTTCCCGTATGCGCCCAGCTATGGCCGTGCGGACATCAGGACACAATGGAAGTCGATGCTTTACCTGAAAAATCCGTCGCTGAACGGTCTGACGCTCAGCTTGCCGGTTGTTACCAATGCGTTGACGCATGCCGTAAGTATGGCCGGATACCTGTTTGCTAATCCGGGCGATGAAATCATCACTCCCGACCTGTTTTGGGGCAATTATAACCTCATCCTCAATCATGGCTATGGAACAGCGTTCAAAACATACCCCCTCTTCGACGGCGCAAAAATGAATATCGCTGCGTTCAAAGCGGCAATAAATGGGGAAGGCAACAAGAAAATCCTGATTCTGAACTTCCCCAACAATCCCACCGGCTATTCGCCGACTGTCGTTGAGGCTATGCAATTGGCGGCGGAGTTAAAACAGGCTGCCGAGAGCGGCAAAAAAATTGTGGTTTTTGTTGATGACGCATACTTCGGGCTCGTATATGAGGACGGGGTCGAAAAGGAAAGCATCTTTACGCGGCTGGCCAACCTGCACGAGAACCTGCTTGCCGTGAAACTCGACGGCCCCACAAAGGAGGATTACGTTTGGGGCTTCCGTGTAGGCTTCATCACTTACGGGATAAAGGGCGGAACATCCGAATTGTATGCCGCCCTGGAGCAAAAAACTGCCGGAGCTGTACGCGGCAACATCAGTAATGCCTCAAACCTGTCGCAGTCCCTGTTGGTGCAGGCCTTCCAGAACCCCGATTATTACAGACAAAAAGAAGAAAAATTCGCTGTCATGAAAGAGCGCTTCCTTGCGGTGAAGCAAGCGCTACTCGACGGAAAATATGACGGATTCTTTACCGCAATGCCTTATAATTCAGGCTATTTCATGTGCATAAAGTTAGCTGATGGCATCGACGGAGAACAACTGCGTGCCCTGCTTATCAGCAAATACAGCATCGGTATTATCAATCTGAATAACATGATTCGTATCGCCTTCTCGGCCGTGGCCGCAAAAGACGTGAAATCCATGTTCGACGGCATCTATGAGGCTTGTAAAGAGCTTAGAGCTTAGTTATTAGAGTTTAGAGTTTGGTTTGGAGGCGTATTGACAGATAGCCTTTGGCGAGTGCAGGCACGGTAAATGTTGTATGATTACACAGTTACACGATTTTTAATATGAACAGAAAAAGGATTTCTTTATTGACAGCTGCATTGTTGTTCTTTGCAGTAAATTTTGGGAAAGCCGAATCAGTTGACAGCCTTGCGCTGAGTCGCCTGTCGGTGGAACTTGCCGGTGAGCGTGGGCGTTATGTTATTGTCAGAACGGGCTGTCGGCAAGACGTCCGGCTGAAAGTCTCGGCGTCGTGGCTGCTTGCGGAGACGTTACAGAGGGATGATGAAGTTATAATTAAACTTTCGTCCAAAAATGACAATGCCTCCGGCAAGGAACGCACCGGCACCGTTACGGTAACACATGGCAGCCAAAAGCAACGTATCAGCGTTATACAGTGCAACAAGGGCGACTGTATGCGCGACGGCGACATCGTCATGCTGCGACAGCATACCCGCGGCAACGGAGTGGCGGTGGTCATCTCCGGCGACGGCTTCGACTGTGGAGACCTGAAAAAAGGGGGCTATTACGAATCCGAATGTCGTAACCTCGTGGATACTTATATGTTTACCAATCCCATATTTGCGGATTTTGAGGAACTCTTCGACGTGTATATGCTGGCCTGCGAATCGCATGAACGCGGCGTCCTCAAGGGTACAGACAATACATTCGGCTCCGGCGGGCCGGTGGATTTCGACAAAGCGGCCCAGACCATCACTGCGTATGGCATCCCCGAAAATCGCGCATGGATTTTTATGGGCAACGGACAAATCGGCGGATATGCTCTTTTTGAACATCGGGCAGGTATTTATTCTACGCTGGAACCGAACAAGCCGTATTGGATGGCGCATGAATTTGTGGGACATGGATTCACCCTGCTTGCCGACGAATATGTGAGCGATTGCGATTACATGGGTGGCCCCGCCGGACTTGTCGAACTGCAAAAGAATGGATGGTGCATGAACGTGGCCCCTACCAGCGAGCCCGAAAAAGTCCCGTGGAAAGACTTCATCGGGCGGCGCGGCTACGGGCAGGTGGGGCTCTATCAGGGCGGGCACTACTGTGCCGAAGGAATATGGCGCCCCGAAGACTATTCAATCATGGTAGGCGCCAGAAATGATGGCAAGCCCCCGTATTATAACGCCCAATCGCGCTGGCTGATTTACAAAAAAATCCATGAATTAG
The DNA here is from genome assembly GCA_031272965.1 of Bacteroidales bacterium. GTDB lineage: Bacteria > Bacteroidota > Bacteroidia > Bacteroidales > Prolixibacteraceae > JAISSS01. The sequence continues at coordinate 9,250 of JAISSS010000020.1, forward strand.
CCGGAATAGAACATTCGTTTGAATCATTTATCGAATACGATAAAAAATTCCTCGAATAAATATGGACATCCGCACCGCCATTTCAACGCAAAAAAATGCTCTGATGGGACTGCTCAGTCCCGAAGAACAGTCCAGCGGAGAAATCCTGTATAATAACGGCCATTGTCAGGCCTTGTCGTGGTCAGCCATGCGTTATGACCTGATAGTAAATACCGAAACGAAACTCGGCGCCATTGAATGTGGCATATTTGTGAACAGCGACGGCGGGCTGGCGCCATCCATCAATGGCCATCCGGCTAATTGGAACCGCATAACATACGCCTGCATACTGCAAATCGAGCACGAGTTGCGGCTGGCCGACCCGAAAGAGAGTATTGAACATAAAAAATATACGCGGGCAGGCATGATTCAGCGCGTCCTCAAGGAACGTGCCGAACGCGCCGCAAACGCAAATTATTCCATCCAATGGGCCGACAATATCTACGGCGACCATATTCTCACTAACGAGCGCGGGGTGAAATACAAAGTCTTCCTGCGTGACTTTGAAAAGAAAACCGGTTACAGCGACAGCTTGGACGCCCAACTGAACAAGCTCGGCACCACCAAACATATCATGTTTGCGTTTAAAGAGCTGAACAGATTCGGCAGTCTTTATGAGCGGATGGATAAGACCTTCCCTTTCATCGAGATATTTTGCGACCCGCTAAACGACTACCGGATTTCATGGTATTATCCCGATGCGCTGACGTCAGACGAGCAAGGGCTGCTGGCACAGTATTTCAATGCCAGCCGTTACGTAGGCGAGGAGCATATTACCGACCTGCTCGGATTCCTGCGCGCTGTTCGGGATAATCCCCGTTTCTGTGTCAGACCGGAAGTCGCCGAGAAGACAGAAGCTGCTTTCGAGAAGAAGGCTATGGAAACGCTGCACCGCTCGTGGACACCCGATTTCAGCAGCATAAAGACGACGCTCTATCCATACCAGCAGGAAGGAATCGCATTCGCCCTGTTCCGCAAGACCGCTATTATCGCCGATGAGATGGGATTGGGGAAAACGGTGCAGGCTATCGGCACGGCTCTGCTGAAAAAACAGCTGTTCGGCTTCCGCCGGGCTATGGTGGTGTGTCCCGCCTCCCTGAAAGCCCAATGGAAGGCGGAAATCGAAAAATTCTCTGACGAAACTGCCCTGATAGTGCAGGGAACGCCCGACGAACGCGAAGCACAATATTCCACAGGCGACTGCTATTTTGTGCTGCTCAATTATGAAACGGTAATACGGGACTGCGAGCTCATTAACCGTGCCGGAGTTGACCTGCTTATCCTCGACGAAGTGCAGCGTGCCCGCAACTACGAGACCTCGACGGCCACCGCCCTGAAACAAATACAGACTAAACACAAGCTGGCGCTCACAGGAACCCCTATCGAGAACCGCCTCATCGATATTTTCTCTATCATGAGTATCCTCGATGCCACTTTCCTCGGCCCGCTTTGGGAATTCTCTTACCAACACTGCCTGTTTGACCCCGAAAAGTATAACAAAATCAATGGCTATTATAATCTGCAGGCCTTGAACCGGCAATTGGAGGACATCCTCATCCGCCGTGAGAAGAAGAAGGTGGCCGCGCAGTTGCCTGATGTGGTACAGATTGAGGTGCCCATTGAAATGGCGCCATTGCAGGCCGAATATCATGCTTCATATACACGGACGCTGGCACAGATTGTCGGAAAAAAATATCTCACCGCTTTTGACGTACAGCGGCTACAGGTGCTGTTGACAAATATGCGCATGGTATGCGATTCAACGTATCTCATTGATGAACAGACAAATGTGTCGCCAAAACTGGACGAGCTGAAAAATATTCTGTTCGACAAGCTGGATATTGTTCATAAGGATGTGAAAATTATTATATTTTCGGAATGGCTGAAAGTACACAAGCTCATTGGCAAGCTGCTGCGCGACCATAGCGTGGGATATGTGGAGCTGAACGGCAGCATCCCGGTAGCTGCCCGCAGCGGGCTGATAGCCAAGTTCGAGTCGGGCCCTCAATACAAAGTGTTTTTAGCCACCGAGGCCGGTGGCGTCGGGCTTAATCTGCAGGTCGCCGACACGCTGATTAACTTTGAACTGCCATGGAATCCGGCCCGCAAGAATCAGCGACTTGGCCGTATCGACCGCATCGGCCAGCAAAATTCCAAATTAACGGTGTTCAACTTCGTAACCTGCAACTCTGTTGAGCAGCAAATAGCCCGCGGCCTGTTGGTAAAACAAAGCCTCTTTGACGGCGTACTCAGCAGCGAAAGCAATACTGATTTTGTGGATTTCAGTTCCAAGGGCCGTTCCCAGTTCATCGGCCAGTTGGAGATGTTCGTCGCCGAATCGCAGGAATGGGCAGGCCTTGCCCCGCCGCCGCAGTCTGCGCCGCCGGAACTGCCGGCACACGATGAGATTAACATGCTCGGAGAGGCCGACGAGCCTGCGCTTGAACCTGAATCCACAACGCCCCCGCCCGCAGAACAGCCACAATCCGCCCGTATCGATGAGCTGCAAAAAATTATGACATCCGGCCTTGACTTCCTCTCCGGCCTGCTGAAAATGGCTACCGGACATGCGGCTACCCTCGAAAATCAAACTGTAAATATTGACCCCGATTCCGGCGAGGTAACGCTGAAGTTCAAAGTAAAAAAAGACTGAATCACGGCTTGTTCAGGTATTCCAATATCCGTTCTTGAGGAATAAATGGCGCTAACTGATTCAATCCCAGTGTGTTAACTGCAATGTCCAATGCTTCTTCGGAAGAGGGACGAATACCAGTCCCCTGCTTTACGGCAAAATAAGCGCCGACCTCAGTCAGGGCATCAAGCGGAATCAGGCCGACAAGTTCGGACCCGGTAACTTTTACGCCATACCGTTCCGCCTGCCTGCATACCGCTTCCCAGACAATATGCAGGGGCATACGGTGGTAGTCGAGCAGGTTCATTGACACTTGCGCGCAGCCGTATTCGGCGATGTACCAGCCTATAGCACGGACTTTGGGCAACATGCCCGGCCTGCGGACGGCGCCGCCGGAGGCATCACGCACTGTCTGTCCGCTTTCCCGAATGTCGGCGGCAATTTTTTTGGCCACCTCTATGGAATCGGTATTAAGGTTTATATTCCACGCTATCAATATATTACGGGCGCCTATAATTGCAGCTCCACTGCGGGGATTGAAAATATTCGGCCCGAAATCGGGTGCCCATTCCGATGCGGCCAGTTTTGCGGGCAATCCCTCATATTCTCCCTGTCGGCAGGCGGCTAAGCTGCGGCGGTGCGGTGCGAATGCGGCCGCCTCATAGCAATAGACGGGTATGGCGAGCTTGTCGCCGACCCGCCTGGCTAATGCGCGGGCATATACGGCTGTCTCTTCCAATGAAATACCCGTAAGCGGGATTAACGGGCATACATCCATAGCCCCGATTCGCGGATGCGTCCCGTGATGCAGCCGCATGTCAATAAGCTCTGCCGCTGTGCAGGCGCCGCGAAAGGCTGCTTCCGACACGGCGTCAGGCCGCCCCGTAAAGGTAAATACAGTACGATTGGCCGCCTGACCTGCATCAACATGCAGCAGCCGGACGCCTTCAACAGACGCTATCGCCCCGCCGATTTGCCGAAGCGTGGCCATATTGCGCCCCTCACTGAAATTAGGTACACACTCTATTAACATGTTTCTAATTTTCCTGCAAAAATACAAATTCATATCGTAAAAAACTGTATCTTTGCTGAGAAAAATGACGGGTAAAAAGAACATAAGCAAAGAAGCCGACATTGACAGTTTCGGTTGCAGAGACGGGACGTGACAGGGTAGGGGTATTGTACGCAACGCCCCTGTCGGTACACGAAATCACCTTTACCGCCAAAGGAGAGAGCGCTGCTGGTTGGTATCGAATTTTATTCGTGGAATTTTAATTATGACCCCGAAAAGGGCTTCAAAGCCGACATTATGCTCGACAAAGAGGGCATTCAAACGCAGAAATTCAAGGCCGCTCAACACACCGTTGCCGTGAAAGTGGTCGATAATGACGGGCTGGAGAGCATCGAGATTATCCGGCTGAAAGTCAATGGAAAAGTGGAGGTAATATGAAAAATATGTGTATCTTTGTCGCCGATTATCACAATAATAAATATATAGAACCATGTCAACAACAAGACGAGAATTTATTCGGAAGTCGGCGCTGGGAGCGGCGGCTTTATCGTTCGGCGGCTATATGGGACGCCCGAACGCTGCACGTTATGCCGCCATACCTGGGGCTAACGACCGCATAAGGGTAGCGGTTATAGGCGTCAATTCGCGCGGGCTGGCGCTCGGCGGAAACTTCGCCAAGCAGCCGCGCTGCGAGGTAACATACGTCTGCGACCCCGATTCACGCGCTATGGAGAAGTTCACCGATGCCATAGAAAAAATCACCGGCGCTAAACCTCGCAGCGAGAAGGATTTCCGCAAGGCGCTCGAATCGAAAGACGTGGACGCTGTGGTGATAGCCACGCCAGACCACTGGCACGCTCCCGCCGCGATGCTGGCAATGAAAGCCGGAAAAGACGTCTATTTGGAGAAGCCGTGCAGTTACGTCCCTGCCGAAGGCGAGATGCTCGTCAAAGGCGCCGAGAAATACCGCCGCGTGATGCAGATGGGCAATCAGCGCCGCTCATGGCCGAACGTCATCGAGGGCATCGAGGCGGTCAGAAACGGCGAGATAGGCAATGTCCATTTCGGCAAGAGTTGGTATGTAAACAACCGCAAGCCTATCGGCATCGGCAAAGTTACTGCTGTGCCCGACTGGTTGGATTGGGACCTGTGGCAGGGACCGGCGCCGCGTACCGAATACAAGGACAACATCGTGCATTACAACTGGCACTGGTTCTGGCGCTGGGGCACCGGAGAGGCTCTCAACAACGGCACCCACATGATAGACCTCCTGCGCTGGGGTATGAAACTTGACTATCCCACCAAAGTTACTTCCAACGGCGGCAGATATTACGCCAAAGATGATTGGGAAACGCCTGATACGCAAATCATTAACATCGAGTTCGGCAATAAGGCGTTCATGACATGGGAAGGGCGCAGTTGCAACAACACCCCGATAGAAGGCTCATGGGCAGGCTGCGCTATCTATGGCGACAAGGGCAGCATACTGTTCGGCAGCGGCAACGAATACACCATCTATGGAACAGACGGGAAGGTCTTGCGCAAACAGGAGAGCGCCCTCGCTATAGACCCGCAAAACAAGATGAACCCGTCGGAAAGCCTTGACGCCCTGCATATCAACAACTTCTTCGACGCAATATTGAAGAGCGAGAAACTGCGCTCCGACATTCTGTCAGGGCACAAGAGCACCCTGCTGATGCAATTAGGCAACATTGCCCTGCGCACCGGGCATATTCTCAATATCAAAGAGGCAGATGGGCATATCCTTGGCGACAGCGAGGCGGCTAAACTGTGGACGCGCGCATACGAGAAAAACTGGGAAATGAAATTATAAACGAACATGATAATCACTAATGCAACAATAATACTGCCCGACACGGTGGTTAACAACGGTACGCTGGTATGCAGGGACGGCAAGATTGACGCTGTCATCGGCAGAGCGGCAACTGCTACCGTTTATGATGTACTTCCGCAGTCGCCGCTGCTGCAGGACGATGAAATCATCGACGCTGCCGGATATTACGTGGCGCCCGGCTTCATCGACATTCATACTCACGGGGGCGGAGGCGCCGATTATATGGACAATACCGTTGAGGCGTACCTGCAAGCCGCCAAGACGCATGCCGCGCATGGCACAACGGCGCTGCTTGCCACCACCATAGCCGGTTCGCAGGAGGAACTCTTCGGCTCGTTGAAAACGTATCATCGGGCTAAGGCAAATCCGCTCAATAGAAACGGCTCTCAATTTCTGGGCATCCATCTCGAAGGGCCTTACTTTTCCTACGAACAGCGGGGCGCTCAAGACCCAAAGTATCTGCGCAATCCGGAACCGAAAGAATATGAGGCAATACTTGACGCCTCCGACGAGATAGTCCGGTGGAGCCTTGCGCCCGAACTGCCCGGAGCGCTGGCTATGGGTCGTCATTTGGAAAGTATGAACATACTCCCCGCTATTGCTCATTCCAACGCCACCTACGAAGAGGTGCTGAAGGCTTTTGACGTTGGTTTCAGGCATGTAACGCATCTGTACAGCGCCATGTCCACCATAGTGCGCCGCAATTCCTACCGCATTGCAGGCGTATTGGAAGCCGCCTATCTCATTGATGGTATGACAGTTGAGATAATTGCCGACGGCAAGCATCTGCCCAAATCGCTGCTACAGTATGTTTACAAGTTTAAAGGCGCCGAAAACACCGCACTCTGCACCGATTCCATGCGGGCTGCAGGCTACGACTGTACCGAGACCTGCATAGGCAGCCTTACAAACGGGCAGCGGGTCATCATTGACGACGGCGTGGCAAAGATGCCCGACAAGTCATGCTTCGCAGGCAGCATAGCCACAGCCGACCGCCTCGTGCGTACTATGGTGGAAATAGCCGAGACGCCCATTGTCGATGCCGTGAGAATGATGACGCTCACGCCCGCCGAAATAATCGAGTGCGATGACTGCAAAGGCGCAATATCGCAGGGAATGGACGCCGACTTGGTGATTTTCGACGAGCATATCAATATCCAAAGAACCATAATCGGCGGCAGAACAGTTTATCAACGCATAAAGGCATGAAACCTAATACCTTAATAGCCATCATTTTAGTTGGCACGATGTTCTTTATCTTCGGCTTCGTGTCGTGGGTCAATTCCATCCTCATTCCGTATTTTAAGATTGCCTGCGAACTGACCTCGTTTCAGGCCTATTTTGTGGCTTTCGCCTTTTACATTTCTTACCTTGTGCTGTCGCTGCCCGCCTCTGTGGTATTGAAAAAAGTCGGCTACAAGCGGGGTATAATGTATGGCTTCATCTGCATGGCGATAGGGGCGGCAGTGTTTGTACCGGCAGCCTTGACGCGCACTTATGCCTTCTTTCTTAGCGGGCTGTTCCTGCTCGGCGCCGGACTGACCATACTGCAATCGGCTGCAAATCCCTACATTACAATCATTGGTCCGATAGAGAGCGCGGCGCGGAGAATAAGCATCATGGGCGTATGCAACAAATTGGCCGGCATACTTTCGCCGCTCATTTTTGCAGCCGTGATACTGAAAGCGTCCGACAAAGAGATGTTCGGCATGATTGCCGAAGGAGCGCTTGATGGCGCAGCAAAAGAGGCGGCGCTCGCCGAACTGCTGCACCGCGTCATCGGTCCCTATTCCGTGCTTGCCGCATTTCTGCTGCTGTTCGGCATATACATTCGTTTCTCGCCTCTGCCGGAAATCAATCCCGAAGAAGAGAACCGTGAGACGCCCGGCGAGACGTCGCGCAAATCGGTTTTTGGCTTCCCTTACCTCATTCTCGGCGCAATAGCGATGTTCCTGCATGTAGGGACGCAGGTGGTATCGGTAGATACGGTCATAGGCTACGCCTCTTCGATGGGCATTGACCTGCTCGACGCCAAAGTGTTTCCCTCTTATGTGCTGACAATGACCATCACCGGCTATCTGCTTGGTATTCTGCTTATTCCGAAATATGTTTCGCAGACCAATGCGCTGCGTTTCTGCACCGTTACCGGCTTTGTGCTGTCGCTCTGCGTAGTGCTGGTGAACAGGGAGGTAACGTTGCTGGGGCATACGGCTAACCTGTCGATATGGTTTCTCGTAGCGCTCGGCTTTGCCAATTCGCTGGTTTATGCAGGCATCTGGCCCCTGTCTATCAGAGGGTTGGGGCGTTTCACCAAGACAGGCTCGTCGCTGCTCATCATGGGGCTGTGCGGTAACGCCATTATGCCGGTGCTGTACGGCTATTTGGCAGACAGGTGGGATGTTAGACAAGCCTACTGGCTACTTGCACCGTGCTATATGTATCTCATTTTCTTTGCAATATACGGACATAAAATCGAATCATGGAACAAACGAAAAAAGACAGTCTGACAGTCAAAACATCAAACAACCGTGATGAAATGGGGCGCATAGCGGCAAAAGACGGCGCAGAACGTATCAATGCGCTGCTGGCGGAACAACCGGAAGTGAACATTATCTTCGCCTCGGCGCCTTCGCAGGACGAAATGCTGCGCTACTTAGCCAACGAACCTGTTGACTGGACGCGCATCAATGCCTTCCACATGGACGAATACGTCGGCATCTCGCCCGACGCGCCGCAATGCTTCGGCTACTATTTGAAAATAAGGCTATTCGATTTGAAGCCTTTAAAGCGGGTCTTCTATCTCGGCGATTTCACGAGCGCGACGCCCAACCCTGCCGAGTGCGAGCGCTATGCGGCGCTGCTGAAGCAGTATCCGCCCGACATAGTATTTATGGGCATAGGCGAGAACGGGCATATAGCGTTCAACGACCCGCATGTTGCCGATTTTAACGACCCGTTGATGGTGAAGATTGTTGATTTGGACAGCGCCTGCCGCCGTCAGCAGGTCAACGACGGCTGTTTCGCCACGCTCGACGACGTGCCCACTCATGCTTACACGCTGACCGTCCCGACCCTGACCGACGCGAAATACCATTTCTGCACCGTCCCCTCAAAGACAAAGGCGCAGGCGGTTTACAACACCCTCAACGGCGCCATCACCACAGCCTGCCCCGCCGGCATACTGCGCACCTGCGACAACGCCATACTGTACCTTGACGCCGACAGCGCGTCGCTACTGCTTTAATAGCGGATGTTCAGTAACATTGTTATTATTATGCGCCAAGACAGTAAATGAACAAATGTTTATATTGCGTTCATATACTGTTTCCGAAAGGGATTGTGATATTTTGCAGGGAATCCGCAGGCGGTATCACCTCATGCGGAGTTTTATCTGGGTGAGAACTTTTTTGGTATAGAGGGGAAATTCTCCGTTGAGCATCCAGTTATAGAAGTTGGGCTGTTCGCGCAGCACCTGCTCTACGGGCTGTCCCTTGTAGCGTCCGAAGTTGAATATTTCTACGCCGTTAGCGTCATAGACGAAACGTCCGGCGAAGTCCACGAATTGGTCGGCGCCGGAAAATTCGCAGAGCGCTTCCATATCGTTTTTTATTGGTTGCGATATTGCGCCGTCTGCATCTTCGTAGTCGGCATCTTTGTAGCAGTCTAACTGGGCTTTCAGGATTTCGTAGGTGGCTTGGGTGTCGGCGAGGGCGCTGTGCGCGTTCTCCAAGTTCTTATTGCAGTAAAATTTGTAGGCGGCGGCGAGGTTTCGGCGTTCCATTTTGTGATAGATTGATTGCACGTCGATGAATTTTTTTCTTTTCAGGTCCACATCGACGCCTGCCCGCAGGAATTCCTCGGCCAGCATGGGGATGTCGAACTTGTTGGAATTGAATCCGGCAAGGTCGCATCCCTCGATAAATCTGGCTAAGTTACGCGCTTCCATCTTAAAGGTGGGGGCGTTTTGCACGTCTGCATCATAGATTCCATGAATTTTACTGGTTTCTTCCGGGATGTGCATTTCCGGGTTCAGCCGCATCACTTTACTTTCTTCTTTGCCGTCGGGCAGGATTTTTAATAACGCGATTTCTATAATCCTGTCAGTTGACAGGTTCAGGCCGGTAGTCTCCAGGTCGAAGAACACCAAAGGATTCCGCAGGTTTAAATTCATGATGTCTATGTAATGTTAATGCAGTTCTTAGTGGTTAGCTGTTAATCATCATCGGCATGAGCAGCATGAGCAGGTCTTCATGCTCAAATTCTTTCGTATCGGGCAGGAACAGGCCGGCACGGGAGGCGTCGTACAAGTTGCAGCACACATTGGTCGTGCTGATATTGTTGACGATTTCTTGCAGGAATGATGACTTGAAGCCCATTTCGAGCTGGTCAACACTGCTCTCGAACTGGCAAGCGAGTTTCTCCTCCCCCGAATTTCCGAAGTCGTTATCTGCAGCCGACACTGTCAGTTCGGAGCTCTCGAAGTGCATTTTTACCAATTGAGACGGGCCGGTGAATATCGATACCCGTCGCAGGGCATTCGACAGCTCTATGCGGTCAATGGTTACGGTGCTGTGGCCGTCGCCTTTGGGAATCACCGCATTGTAGTTGGGATATTTCCCTTCGAGCAGGCGGCAGATGACCTTCGTCCCGCTGAGAGTGAAGAAAGCGTTCTTGTCGTCGAAGGAGATTTTGATGTCAAATTCTTCCTTTGGCAGCAGCCCTTTCAGCAGGGTGGCCGGTTTTTTGGGCAGGATGAACGATGCGGCGCCCTGAATTTGAACATCGGTACGGATATAGCGCACTAATTTATGGGCGTCTGATGCAACAAAGGTGAGTTCGTTGTCTTTCATGTCGAAAAAGACGCCGTTCATCACCGGTCGCAGGTCGTCGTCGGCAGTAGCGAACAGGGTCTTTGTGAGGCCGCTGAGCAGCACTTCGTGGCTGACCGCGACGTCGGTATGCTCGTCCTTAATTTCGGGCAGGCTGGGAAAGTCCTCGCCATTCAACCCCTGAAAGTCGAACTTGCCGCTACTTGTGAGCAGATAAATCTTGAAAGAGCTGCTGTCGGCGTCATCGTTCCGGATGTCGAACTCTATCGGCTGTTCGGGACATTCTTTCAGCGTACTGGTGAGCAACTTGGCCGGAACAGCTACCTCACCGGCGCCGTCAACATCGGTAATGTCCAGACTGGTGATGATGGTCGTCTCCAGGTCAGACGCGGTAACGGTCAGTTTCGTGCCCTCAATCTGAAAGAGAAAATCATCCAGAATGGGCAACGGATTCTTGGTCGCAATCACCTTCTCCACCGAGGTGAGGTGATTGAGCAATTCACTACTCGATACTTTAAATTTCATAAATCAATATACTTTGTTTTAATAATAATTTCAATGACAATGGCGTCCGTGCGACATTTGGGAGCAAATATAATACACTTTTTCCCATCAGGGCTCTTTTTTTTTTCATAAGTTTTCAACAATTTAAGACCTCGTTGTTAAATACTTTATTATCAGTCTGTTATAACGTTAAGTTATTCGGGGGCGGTTTTCTTTCAGCAGGGTGCAGAGCAGGCGGGCAGCCCGTGTTGAGGCACCCGGTTCGCCCAGCCTCCGGTGCAGCTCTTCATAGTCGGCTTTCATGCCGGTAATGGCGTCCGGCTCGTCTAACAGCCGTCCCAGTTCTTTGCGGATATTGGCGGCGGTGCAATGATGCTGAAGCAGTTCTGTTACTGCACATTTGTTCAAAATAAGGTTCACTAATGATACCCATTTCACCTTGAGCGTTCTTTTGGCGAGGAAGTGGAACAGCGCGCCGCCGGCCATGCGATAGCATACTATTTGCGGGCAGCGCAGGATGCCTGCCTCCAGCGATACGGTGCCGGAGGCCAGCACGGCTACTGTGGCCTGCCGCAGCAATTCGCAGGTATGTCCGGCTATCTGCTTTACATCGTAGCCCTGTGTCAGGCGGGAATATACGGATTCGGGGATATTTGGCGCCGTGCCGATAACCGGTTGGAAGCCCTCGAAATCGCGGGCGGCAGCAAGCATGTCGGGCAGCAGGGAATTGATTTCCTGCAACCGGCTGCCGGGCAGCAGGGCGATAATCGGCTTGGCGGGCAGCCCGTAGGTACGCTGAAAGTCGGCAGGCGTTTCGGCAGGCGGCAATGCGCTCAGTTCGTCAAGAACGGGGTTGCCTATATAATGCACCTGATAGCCGTAATGCCGGTAGAAGGCGCTCTCAAACGGCAAAATAACGAACATCTCGTCAACATATTCCTTAATCTTGTGGATGCGCCATGTCTTCCATGCCCATATTTTCGGGGAAATATAGTAGAAAACTTTCAGGTTAAGGCGGTGGGCATAGCGGGCGATGCGCAGGTTGAAGCCGGGATAGTCCACCGGGATCACCACATCGGGCTGGAAAGCGGCGATGTCGCGCTGGCACAGTTCCATGTTCCGGTGGATAGTTCTTAGGTGCATCAGTACGGGGATGAACCCCATGAAAGCCATCTGGCGGTAGTGCATCGTCAGTTCCATTCCGGCCTGCTGCATCAGCTCGCCCCCGAAGCCGCGTATTCGGGCGTCCGGGTCGGCTTGTCGCAACGCCCGTATGAGGTTGGCCGCGTGAAGGTCGCCCGATGCTTCCCCCGCTATGATATAATATTTCATCGGCTGGCGGTATTACGGGGGCCTGTCATCCTTGCCCGATGATTTTTTCGGTGTCTAAGGCTATCATCAGTTCCTCGTCGGTGGGCACCACCATGACCGTAACGCGGGAGCCGTCTTTGCTGATAATCTGTTCTTTGCCGTGGCTGCCGGCGTTGCGCGATTCGTCAGCCTCGATGCCCAGAAATTCCATATTGTTGAGGATTCCGCGTCGTGTTGAATCGCTGTTTTCGCCGATTCCGCCGGTAAATATCAGGATGTCCAGTCCGCCGAGCGCTGCAATATATGAGCCAATATATTTCTTGACGCGGTAGTTGTAAATGTCGAGTGACAGGCGGGCGCGGTCGTTGCCATCGGCGGCGGCCTGTTCGATTTCGCGCATGTCAGACGACACCCCCGACAGCCCTAACATGCCGGAATGTTTGTTGAACAGCAGGTTGGCTGATTTGAGGCCTATTTCTTCCTGCTCCATGATATAAGTTACGGCGCCGACGTCAAGGTCGCCGGAGCGGGTGCCCATAATGAGGCCTTCGAGCGGGGTGAATCCCATGCTGGTGTCGGCCGATTTGCCGTTGCTCACGGCTGCGATAGAGGCGCCGTTGCCCAGATGGCAGGAAATGATTTTCTGCGTAAGGAAGTCGCGGTTCAGGATTTCGCAGGCCCGCTGTGTTACGTAGCGGTGGCTGGTGCCGTGGAATCCGTAGCGCCGCACACCGTATTTCTCGTACAGCACGTATGGGATACCATACATGAACGCTACAGGGCTCATGCTCTGGTGGAACGCCGTGTCGAACACGCCCACTTGCGGGGCGCCGGGCAACAGCTCCTGCATGGCCTCTATGCCGCGCAGGTTGGGAGGATTATGTAGCGGCGCCAAGCTCGTACAGCGCACCAGCGCTGCAACCACCTCATCGGTGATTAATTCGCTGGAGCTGAAGAACTCTCCGCCGTGAACAACCCGATGTCCTACCGCATCTATCTCATTAAGACTCTTAAGGCTGCCATATTTCTCGCTGGTCAGCACCCCAAGTATATATTCCACACCAGCCTTATGGTCAAGAATCTCGCCATCGAAGAACACTGCCGCTTCACCGCCACGCTTATGCTTCAAAAACGAGCCCTTCATGCCCAGCTTCTCTATGCCGCCTTTAGCCAGCACCGAGCGGTCGCTCATATCGAACAACTGGTATTTTATGGAACTGCTACCACAGTTGAGTACAAGTATTTTCATCTATATAGATTAAAGAAAACACAAAAGTACATGAAATATTTCACATGACAAGCGCCGCCGACGAAAGTAATTGCGCTGTGGCGACAAAAAAATTATGCCGTTTATGAAAAAAACGTAACTTTGCGGGAAAATTGCGGACTGCAATGCATATACGGTAATAATGTTATAACATACCGTTTTTATTAATAATTAAGAGCAAATGTTCATTATATGACAGACAACACGAAGAAAATGAGAGCTGCCTATTTGCCGGGCAACAGCACGGTGGAGCTTAGAGAAGTTGCCGTTCCCGAACCGGGGTATGGCGAGGTGTTAATCCGCATGAAGTCGTCAACTATCTGTGGCAGTGATATCCGCGCAATATACCGCGAGCATACCGGCAAGGGTGCGGAAGGCTACCAGAACAAGATTTGCGGCCATGAGCCGTGCGGCCAAATCGTGAAGAGCGGCCCCGGCCTGCGCCGCTTCAAGGAGGGCGACCGCGTGATAGTGTATCATATTTCGGGCTGCGGGGTGTGCAATGACTGCCGTCGCGGCTACATGATAAGCTGTACCAGCGAATACCGCCGTGCATACGGCTGGCAACGCGACGGCGGCATGGCCGAATACATGCTGGCCGAAGAGAAAGACCTCGTGGCGCTGCCCGATTCTCTCAGCTATACCGACGGCGCCCAGATAGCCTGCGGATTCGGCACCGTCTATGAAGGTCTCGAAAAAATCGGCGTCTGCGGCAACGATGCTGTCCTTGTGGTGGGATTGGGACCGGTAGGCCTCGCCTCCTGTATGCTGGCTAAAGCGATGGGCGCACAGTTAATCATCGGCGTGGATACCGTGCCCGAAAGAGTGGCTATCGCCAAAGAGAAGAACCTCGTCTCCGCCGCTTTCCCTGCCGACGATGCCGCCTGGGACATGATTATGGCGCTCACCAATGGCTATGGCGTAGAAAAGAGTGTGGACTGTTCCGGCAACACGCACGGTCGCCAATTAGCCATCCGCGCTGCCCGCAAATGGGGCAAAATCGTCTTCCTCGGCGAGGGCGGAACAGTGGAATTTAATCCCAGCCCCGATATTATCCATGCCCAAAAAACAATCTATGGCTCTTGGGTTACTAACCTGTGGCGCATGGAAGAACTCGTGGAACGTATAGTCCGCTGGGGAATCCATCCGGAAGCCCTTGTAACTCACCGCTTTACCCTTGAGCAGGCCTCCGAAGCATACGCCCTCATGTCGGAAGGCAAATGCGGAAAGGTGGCCATCGTGAGCGACGAAGAAATCAAATAAGCGCCATGCGGTCAGTTTTCTGACTCCTGACTACAGACTGCTGACCCGATATAACTGATGATGTCGGCGTATTGGTCCGGGCTGAACCATCGGATGTCGGGGTCGGCACGGAACCATGTCAGCTGGCGGCGGGCATAGCGGCGGGTGTTGCGTTTGATGAGCTCTATGGCGGCCTCCCGCGTTATTGTGCCGTCGAAATAGCTGAACAGCTCTTTGTAGCCTACCGTGTTAAGCGAATTCAGGTGTCGCAGGGGCATCACGCGGCGGGCTTCGGCTTCCAATCCCGCATCAATCATGGCGTCAACCCGCCGGTTTATGCGCTCATGCAGCGCTTTGCGGTCGATGTTAAGCCCGATTTTGATAATTCCGAAGGGGCGTTCCTTTTTATTATTGGTGCGCAACGATGAATATGCTTTGCCCGCGGTCAGGCATACCTCAAGAGCCCGCGTGATTCGGCGGCGGTTGTTGCGGTCAACCGTGCTGTAATAGTCGGGGTCGGCAATCCGCAGTCGGTTCTGTAGCTCTTCGAGGCTGAGTTTGGCTAACTGTGTCCGGATTTCCGGCGTGGCGGCCGGCAACTCGTCCATGCCGTTGCACAGCGCATCAAGATAGAGCATCGAGCCGCCGACAAGAATAACAATATCATGGTACTCGAACAGTTGTGCGAGAATCTTCAGCGCGTCTTTCTCAAAACTGTCGGCGTTGTAAGAGTCGTGCAGCGAATGGCTGTAAACTAAATGATGTGGTACAGCCTGCAGGTCGCTGTCTGGCGGCGGCGCCGTCCCGATACGCAGTTCCCGGAATATCTGGCGGGAATCGCCCGAAACGAGTTCCGTATGGAAATGCCGCGCAAGCCGGACCGCTACCGCGCTCTTCCCCACGCCGGTGGGCCCGGCTATAACAACTAAGTTTTTTCCCATTATCTTAACCTTACCCGACAAAAATAGAAAAAATCGGAACACCTGCATACATAACCGCGAAATTAACTAACTTTGCGCCCGCAAAATATTAACATTATGGCACAACAACCGTCAATACCGAAAGGAACGCGCGACTTTTCCCCGCTCGAAATGTCGCAGCGCAATTACATATTCAACACTGTTAAAGAAGTGTTCCAATTATTCGGGTTTCAGCAGATTGAGACCCCCGCGATGGAGAATCTCACTACGCTTATGGGCAAATATGGCGAGGAAGGAGATAAGCTTCTGTTCAAAATACTCAATTCAGGGGACTTCCTTGCCGACGTGTCCGCGCCCGACCTGCAGGCCCACAACAGCCTGCGTCTCACAAACCGGATTTCCGAAAAGGGACTGCGTTATGATTTAACGGTACCCTTTGCCCGCTACGTCGTGCAGCATCGTAATGAATTGTCATTCCCCTTTAAGCGGTATCAGATACAGCCGGTGTGGCGTGCCGACCGCCCCCAAAAAGGCCGTTACCGCGAATTTTATCAATGCGATGCTGACATTGTTGGCTCCAATTCGCTATTGAACGAGTTTGAACTGCTGCAAATTATCGATGCCGTTTTTAAGCGCTTGAATATCAATGTGATAATAAAAGTTAACAACCGCAAAATCCTGAGCGGCATTGCTGAAACTGTCGGGGAAGCCGACCGCATTACCGACATCACTGTGGCTATTGACAAGTTGGATAAAATCGGACGTGCTGCCGTCAATGCCGAGCTGCTTGAGAAAGGCGTATCGCAGGCGGCGGTCGATGCTCTGCAACCGATTCTGGAACTCTGCGGCAACAATGATGCTAAACTCGACCAGCTGGCCGATATACTGCATCTGTCGGATATCGGGTTACAGGGCCTTGAAGAGGTGCGGATGCTGTTCGGCTATGTGAATCGTGTGAACCTGATCGCAGAAGTGGCCTTAGACCTCACGCTGGCACGCGGCCTGAACTATTATACCGGCGCCATTTTTGAGGTCAAGGCAAAGGATGTGGCTATCGGCAGCATCTCCGGTGGCGGACGGTATGACGACTTGACCGGCATCTTCGGGCTACCCGGCGTGTCGGGCGTGGGAATTTCTTTCGGGGCAGACCGTATCTATGACGTCCTGCAACAGCTGAACCTCTTCCCGGAGGCCGCCGTTACCACCACACAGGCGCTGTTCGTCAACTTCGGCCCCGCAGAAGAAGCCTGGTGCCTGCCCGTATTAGAGCGGCTGCGCAAGGCCGGTATCGCCGCAGAGATATTCCCGGAGGCGGCGAAAATGAAAAAACAGATGGCATGGGCAAACAGCAAACAAATTAAGTGGGTTATCATTGTCGGCGCTGACGAAATCGCCCAAAACCGCATGAGCCTCAAAAATATGCAGTCAGGTGAACAGCTGTCTGTCTCGGAAGCAGAACTGCTTGCAAAATTAACCGAAAGTTAAATTTTTTATAGAAGGATAGACGTTCCGCTGTCGCGATATGTCTTTTTCGCGAGAACGATAATTGCCACATTACCGCCATAATGCGGAAAATCTGAGCGATTTTCTTATTTAGAATGATTTTAAATTACGTTAAAAGCGGGAACCGTATTCATGTTTTCCGTAAATTTGCGGCGTACAAGAATTTTTAGTAAATAATTAATTATAGACTTTATTTCTATGAGCAATTTTCTGACTGTAAATATCGGACGGAAGTTTATCATGAGTATTTCCGGTATCTTCCTGATTTTGTTCCTGTTATTTCACATGTCCATGAACATGGTACTTGTCTTTTCGGCAGAGGGCTACGACATGATATGTGAGTTTCTGGGGGCTAATTGGTATGCGTTGGCAGGGACCCTTGTTCTGGCGGCCGGTGTGGTTATCCACATTCTGTATGCCACGATACTGACCCTGCAGAACCGCGCTGCCCGCGGAACCGACCGCTATGCGGCCTCAAACCGGACCGTCACCGAATGGTCGTCAAAGAACATGTACGTTCTCGGCTTAATCGTCGTGCTGGGCCTGCTGTTACACCTCTATAATTTCTGGTATAACATGCAGTATGCGGAAATCGCTTACGGACATGACGGTTATGAGGTGCCTGCCGGTTCCAAAATCGTCGGCGACCTCTTCGTCCAGCCGCTCTATGTGGCAATCTACCTCGTATGGTTAGCCGCGCTGTGGTTCCACCTCACGCACGGGTTCTGGAGCGCCATGCATACTATCGGATGGAACAACAAAATCTGGCTCGACCGTCTGAAAGTGATTTCCAACATCGTGGCTACCATTATTATTATCGGCTTTGCCGTCGTTCCGGTTAAATTTTTAATATTTAAGTAAGATGAGCAAAAGTGATTTAAAGATTAATTCAAAGATACCCGAAGGTCAGCTGGCCGAAAAATGGACCAACTATAAGACCCATCAGAAGTTAGTTAATCCGGCCAACAAGCGCCGCCTCGACGTCATCGTTGTGGGGACGGGGCTTGCCGGCGCCTCGGCCGCCGCTTCGCTGGCCGAACTCGGCTTTAAGGTGAAGAACTTCACCATTCAGGATTCGCCGCGCCGCGCACACTCTATTGCCGCCCAGGGCGGTATTAACGCCGCCAAAAACTATCCCAACGACGGCGATTCGGTTTACCGGCTGTTCTATGACACCATTAAGGGGGGCGACTATCGAGCCCGTGAAGCCAACGTTTACCGGTTAGCAGAGGTGAGTAACAGCATCATCGACCAATGCGTGGCACAGGGGGTTCCTTTTGCCCGCGAATATGGCGGTCTGCTTGATAACCGCTCTTTTGGCGGCGCCCAGGTCAGCCGTACATTCTATGCCCGCGGTCAGACCGGTCAGCAGTTGCTGCTCGGCGCATATCAGGCATTGATGAGGCAGGTTCATAATGGCGGCGTAGAATTGCATACCCGTACAGAACTCGTTGATATAGTGATAGTTGACGGCAAAGCCCGCGGCATCATCGCCCGCGACCTCGTTACCGGAAAACTGCACCGGCATTTCGGCCACGCCGTTGTGCTGGCTACCGGCGGCTACGGAAATACTTTCTTCCTCTCAACCAACGCTATGGGCTCGAATGGTTCGGCGGCTATCAAGGCCTATCATAAAGGCGCCCTGTTTGCCAACCCCTGCTATGCCCAGATTCACCCCACCTGCATCCCCGTACACGGCGAATTCCAGAGCAAATTAACGCTCATGTCGGAATCGCTGCGTAACGACGGCCGCATCTGGGTTCCCAAGAAGAAAGAAGACGCCGAAGCTATCCGCGCAGGCCGCCTCAAACCCACGCAAATCGCCGAAGACGACCGCGATTATTACCTCGAACGCCGCTATCCCGCTTTCGGGAACCTCGTGCCCCGCGACGTGGCCTCCCGTGCCGCCAAAGAACGCTGCGATGCAGGCTTCGGTGTAAATGCCACCGGATTAGCCGTATATCTCGACTTTAAAGAAGCTATTGAACGGCTCGGCCGCAAGGTCATCGAAGAGCGCTACGGCAACCTCTTCCAGATGTACGAGAAAATCACCGACGAAAATCCCTACGAAACGCCGATGATGATTTATCCCGCCATTCATTACACTATGGGCGGCATCTGGGTTGACTATGAGTTGCAGACCACCATTCCGGGACTGTTCTGCTGCGGCGAGGCCAACTTCTCCGACCACGGCGCTAACCGCCTTGGCGCCTCTGCCCTCATGCAGGGCCTCGCCGACGGATATTTCGTGCTGCCTTACACCATTCAGAACTACCTCGCTGACGACATCCGCACTCCGCGGATGGACCCCGACAAACAACCCGAATTTGCCGAAGCCGAAGCAGGTGTTACAAAACGCTTCGAGAAGCTGCTGGCTATCAAGGGGGCCCGCTCGGTGGACAGCATCCACAAGGAACTGGGCATCATAATGTGGGACTTTGTAGGCATGGCGCGTAATAAGGACGGCCTCAAGCAGGCTGTAGAAAAAATTGATGCTATCAGGAAAGAGTTCTGGACAAATGTTCGTATTCCGGGTAATACCGACGGCATGAACGTGGAACTGGAAAAAGCCAGCCGTTTAGCCGACTTCATCGAAATTGGCAGCCTCATGGCCCGCGACGCCTACAACCGCGAAGAATCATGCGGCGGCCACTTCCGGGAAGAATATCAAACCGAAGAAGGCGAAGCCCTCCGCCAGGACGACAAGTTCTCTTACGTTTCCTGCTGGAAATATGCCGGCGACGGTCAGGAACCCGAACTCGTTAAGGAACCTCTTGATTATGAGTTCGTTAAACGCGCTCAGCGCAATTATAAATAATTAAAAATGTCAATCATGGATAAAACGATAAATCTTACCCTTAAAGTATGGCGTCAGAACGGCCCCCGTGAAAAGGGCCATTTTGAAACCTATCAGGTTAAAAACATCTCTGTTGACAGTTCGTTCCTCGAAATGCTCGATATTCTGAACGAACAGCTGATTAGCGAAAACAAGGAGCCGGTGGCTTTCGACCACGACTGCAGGGAGGGCATCTGCGGCATGTGCTCGCTGTATATTAACGGGCGTCCGCATGGCCCTGACGATGACGTTACCACGTGCCAGCTGCACATGCGCCGCTTCAAAGACGGCGACACGGTAACTATTGAGCCGTGGCGGGCCAAAGCCTTCCCCGTAATTAAAGACCTTATGGTTAACCGCTCCGCATTCGACGAAATCATCGCCGCCGGTGGTTACGTGTCGGTCAGCACCGGCGGCGTTCCCGACGGCAATGCGATACCCATACCCAAGCCGGACGCTGACGAGGCCATGGATGCGGCGGCCTGCATCGGCTGTGGCGCCTGCGTTGCCGCCTGCAAGAACGCTTCGGCAATGCTGTTCCTCTCTGCCAAAGTCAGCCAGCTTGCTCTGCTGCCGCAAGGCCGCGTGGAAGCTAAACGGCGCGCAATAGCAATGGTCAACAAAATGAACGAGCTGGGCTTCGGCGCCTGTACAAATACCCGTGCCTGCGAAGCGGAATGTCCCAAAAGCGTATCCATCTCGCATATCGCCCGTCTCAATCGCGAATTTTTAAAAGCCAGCTTCGCTAGCTAAATTATTTATTATTATTTTTTTCATTTTTCATTCTTTTATTCTTTCATAATGGCGCCATGGTAACATGGCGCTGTTTTTTTTACGTATCTGTTAATTGCATGTCAATACGCAAAAATACTGATTCAAAATACCGAAAACAGGGTATATACAGGCACAAAAATACCCGCTATTTTTGCATCGTAATTTAAAACTCGTGATTAAATATGAAACGTAAAGTTAGTCATTTTATCAGCCGGAAGTTCCGCGCTGTTGTTTTGCTGGCAGTTAGCCAGTTAGTTGTAACCTCCGCAGCCGTCGCTCAGGCGGACATGCAGGAGGCTGTTCAGGTCAGGAGCATTCGCTTCGTTACTCCGCTGGTGGAGAAATGGATTGCAGAATACGCCAAAGTCAGGCCGGATGTGCAGGTGCAACTGGCCGGTAAAGACATGCAGGCAGATGACGTCGATATTCAATTGCTTGCTGCCGTCCCCGCAGAGGCCCAGTTTGCCCTGACCGTCGGACGGTATGCCATCCTGCCGATAGCGGGTGCCGATAACACCGCTCTGGCATCCATCGGAAATCGGAAGCTCAATGCAAGGCAGTTGAAAACGCTGTATTTTGAGCGCGACATTTTCGATGAAGATGACGACGAGACCCCCTCCAAGCCCCCATTAGAGGTAACGGTATATTCAGGCGCCAATGCAGGTTCCTTCGCGCACCCGTTTGCGGCCCACTTCGGACGCCAAAGTGCCGACCTGAAAGGCAAGAAAATCGCGGGCGACGACCTGTTCCTCATTAATGCGGTGCAGAAAGACGCCTCCGGCGTGAGCTTCAACAGCCTCAACTACGTCTTCGACGTAACCTCACGACAGCTGAGAGACGGCATAGTAATTCTCCCTCTTGACCTTAAGAAGGGCTTCGAGGAAATCGTCCGCCAGCCCGACCTCGACAAAACTATCGCGCTGCTCGAAGCCAAAGCCCCGGAGCTGATTCCTGTGGAGGCTTTCTCGGCAGTGGTCAACACCACGACCAATTCATCCGCCTTGCAGTTCCTGCATTGGGTGCTCACAGAAGGCCAAAAGTTCAACCACGAACTCGGATTCCTGCAGCTCGATGAAAAAACCAGCGAGCAGCAGCAACAGCAGTTAGCCACAAAATCTAAAAAGAACTTTTTACTGGTTAATAAATAACGATGACAGAAAAAGCGCCTCTTTGCCTTTTAGCGGAAGGCAGGAGGCGCTGTCTAAATAATTAAAAACAATCTAATTACATGACAAAAGTAGTATTTCTTTTGCAGAAATGCGGCATAATTATTGCCCTTATTTTTGCAACCCTGTTTTATTTGCCCGCCTCTGCCCAGCGGGGAGGAACAAAAATCGATGGGAAAGTGCTTGACCGCCGTAGCGGGGAGCCACTGCCGGGGGCAAACATCCTGATAGCAAAGGATAAGACCGGCGTAATTACCGATATTAACGGAAAGTTTACAATCGTCGCCCAAGAGATTCCCGTAGAGCTGACCGTCAGCTTTATCGGTTACCGCACCGAAAGCGTGGACGTTTACGAGTATTCGGAGCCGCTGACCATCAGCCTTTCCGAGGAACGCAACCTGCAAAGCGAGGTAGTAGTGGTGGGCTATGGAACCCAAAAACGCAGCGACCTCACCGGTTCGGTAGTGTCGTTGCCCAAGAACATCCTCGAAACTCCGGCCACCTCTTTCGACAACCTGCTAAGCGGCGCCGTCGCCGGAGTGCAGGTTACCCAGAGTTCGGGACAGCCGGGCGCATCCGCCTCCATCCGTATCCGCGGCGGCAACTCTATTACCGGTGGTAATGAGCCATTGTATGTTATTGATGGCCAAATCATGTATAACAACAACAGCGCGGCACAGACCGGTATCAGCGGCAGTAGCGGGGTGAGCGGCGGATACCTCGGACAGGCCGGATTGAACGTGCTGGCAACCATCAACCCCGCCGACATCGCCTCCATTGACGTGCTGAAAGACGCCTCCGCAACCGCTATCTACGGTTCACGCGGCGCTAACGGCGTAATCATTATCACCACAAAAAAAGGCGTAAGAGGTAAAGACAACATACAGTATGCGGGCAGCACCGGCGTGAGCGTTGCGGGCAAAAAGCTCGACTTCCTGAACGCCCAGGAATGGGCGCTGCTGCGCAATGACATCATCGCCAACGATAACCTGACCTCGGAGACACCCTTTACGCAGGCCGAAATTGACGCCCTGCAAAGCTACGACTATCAGGATGCCGCCTTGCGGACTGCATATACGCAGAACCACCAGCTGTCCGCCTCCGGCGGCGACGAAAAAACGCAATATCTCATATCCCTGAACTACTATGACCAGCGCGGCATAGTGCTAAATACCGGCTTCGAGCGGTATGCCCTGCGTGCCAACCTGCAACGTAAATTCAGCGAAAAGTTCCGCACAGGATTGAATATATCTGCCAGCTCATCAGAACAAACCGGCGTGAGCGGCGGTAGTGGCGGTCTCACCGGCGCAGGCGACGTGTTTACCGCCGTTCTGATGACCCCTCCCGCAGTGCCGATATATAACGCCGATGGAAGCTACTACATCGACAAGGTATATAACTACGATGTAAATACCATCGCCAACCTGAAAGAGATAACCAACGAGACAAAGGTGAACCGCGTATTTGCCAATATATTTGCCGAATACAGAATTATACCCGAACTGACGGCAAAAATCAATGTCGGAGCTGATGTTATCAGCGCCAAGCAGAATTACTTCGCCCCATCCATAACTTCCGCAGGCTATGCCGTCAATGGACGCGCATACGTGGGGGCGAGCTTAGTGCAGGCAAAACAGGCGGAGTTTACGCTGACCTACAGCAAACACTTCGGCGAATTGCACCACCTCACCGCATTAGCCGGATACACCTCAGAATCGAGCTACACGGAAAGCGCAGTAGCTGCGGCTACTAACTTCCTGAGCGACATCACCGGCTATAACGACCTCGGCGGCGGCGATGCCTCGCAACCCTCCAGCGACGCATATCCATGGGCGATGAGCTCTTATCTGGCACGGTTAGACTATACTTATAACGACCGCTACAACCTTACCGCATCGTTCCGTGCTGACGGCTCTTCGCGCTTCGCCCCCGACAATAAATGGGGATTCTTCCCCTCATTGGGACTGTCATGGAACGTCCACGAAGAAGAATTTCTAAAAAACATATCCCAAATTAACAGCCTCAAACTGCGCCTCAGCGGTGGCAGCATCGGCAACCAGGAAATCGGCGAATTTCAATATGTGCAGCGCTTCTCGCCCGTCCTCTATGGCCTCGGCGGAAAACTCGTTACCGGTTATGCCCCTGATAATCTGGCTAATGGCGACCTTAAATGGGAGACCACCACACAATATGACGCCGGATTTGACCTCGGTATATTCCAAAACCGAATACTGTTGACCTTCGACGCCTACTATAAGCTGACCAAAGACCTGCTGGTAGAGGTGCCTGTGCCCACCACCAGCGGCTATACTTCGGCCCTGGCTAACATCGGCAGCGTATCGAACCGCGGCATAGAGCTGAGCATCAATGCCGACATTGTCAACAGCAAAAAGAAAGGCGGCTTTAACTGGCAGTCCGCCCTCGTGGTTGCCCGCAACAGAAACCTTGTTGAAAGCCTCGGCGACGACGTAATCGACTATAAACCGCTCGTACCTAACGGCAATATCGGGCGGTTTAACCCGCTCATCGTCAAGGAAGGCTATGCGCTCGGAACGTTCTGGGGCTATCAAACCGACGGCGTGGTACAGTTGACCGATGATTTGACCGGCATCCCCAAACCGACGTGGACAAGAACCGCCACCGTACAGCCGGGCGACCGCAAGTATGTGGACAATGGCGGCGACCCTACGGTCATTGACGAGGACGACCGCGTGATACTCGGCAACGCACAGCCCAAGTTCACATACGGATTTACCAACACTTTCTCTTTCCGCTCTTTTGACCTGCTCGTATTGCTACAGGGCAGCTATGGCAACAAACTTTACAACGCATTAGTGTCGCAGTTGGAAGTGCCCATGCTTGCCGGAAATGTGCTGGGGGTATATCGCGACCGCTGGACGCCTGCGAATCCCACTAATGACGTACCGCGAGCCCAGAACGCCCCTAACGTGCTGGTTACCGACCGCTACATCGAAGACGCCTCCTATCTGCGACTGAAAACATTGACGCTGGGATATACCCTGCCCAAGAGTTTTGTACGCAGGGCCAAAATAGAAAGAGCACGGCTGTTTATCACCGGCCAAAATCTGCTGCTGTTCACCAAATACAAGGGCTACGACCCGGAAGCCAACACCTACGAACAGCAAAGCATCTATCAGGGCATTGACTATGGCGCATATCCCTCAACAAAGGGCTTCATCGCCGGAATAGAAATAACGCTGTGATGTTGAAGCGTTGACTTGTTGAAACGTTAAATTGTTGAATAGACAAAGAAAATTAGACATGAAAAAATTACTGATAATAGCGGTGGCGTTCATAGCGGGCGCTTGCACCGACCTCGACCTGGAACCGTCAGGGTCAATCACCAAAGAACAGTTCTTTCAGACGGAAGACGACGGCATTGCGGCCATTAATGGCGTGTATCAGTCGCTCACATACACAGCCCAGGAGCAGGCCTTATATGGCCGTAACCTGTATTTCCTCACCGACATGGGCACCGATTATGCGGCGGCGGGCGCATCGGCGTCCAACTTCCACGTGCAGTCGGTCAGCAAGTTGGCTATCGTGCCTGCCAATGACCGCGTGGCGCTCGTGTGGCGGCAAATTTATAACGGCATCAACCGCGCCAATGTCGCCATAGACAACATCCCCGACATCAGCGGCGATGAAGCGCTGAAGAACCGCCTCATAAACGAGGCCAGATTTATCCGCGCATTGCTGTTCTATAATGCTGTACGCCTGTGGGGAGACGTGCCGCTGCCGCTGCACGAGGCGCAGAAATATGACGTCGCCGAACTGAAAATCGGACGTACTGCTAAAGAAACTGTGTATCAGCAGATTATTACTGACCTCGTTGCCGCGCAGGAATTGCCGGATGCCTACACCGGCGACGACATCGGACGCCCCACCAGCGGCTCGGCATACGCGCTGCTGGCCGACGTCTATCTGACCCGCAAGGAATATGACAGGGCCGCAGAAACGGCGCAGTTTATCATCGACAACGCCTCCCGCTGGGGCTATAGATTGGTGGACAAGTTCAGTGACTTGTTCACCAATCCCGCCACAAAAAACGGGCCGGAGCACATATTCTCCGTGCAGTTTGAGAACGGGCAGAGCGGCGTTACCGGCAGCACCGGTCAGACGCTGGCGTCCACGTCCTACTACGGGCCTGTAGGTATTGAGCCGCCCGATGTGCCCGCCAGCGATGAGGCAGGTTACCTTCGCTTCGACCCGGCCGACACCCGCCGGACCGTGTCCTATCTCAAGCAGTATCCCAACCCGATAGGCCTTAACGAGGATGGCACCCCCGCATACTACCCGCCATATCCGCGTGCGCTGTTCATAAAATGGGTCAGCAGCATTACCAAATTTACCGGACGCGGCGCTGACCCGATAAACTTCCCCGTAATTCGGTATTCGGAGATATTGTTGATATTGGCGGAAGCTATCGGCGAGCAGGGGGCGCCCACTGCCGCAGCATACGAGGCTGTGAACCAGGTGCGGCGCCGCGCCTTCGGCAAGTTGCCCGTAACTGCGGCATCGCCGGAGGTTGACCTGAGCGGCCTCACACAGCAACAGTTCATCCAGGCGGTACGCGACGAACGCTTCTTCGAATTTGTGCAGGAAGGAAAACGCTGGTTCGACCTCGTCAGATGGGGCACCCTCGTGGAAGCCATCAAAGATGTGGAATATAACGGCTCAAAACTTAAGGAAGCCGTATCAGACCGAAGCTATCTCTACCCGATTCCGCAGGAACAGCGGGAACTTAACCCCGACGGCCTGCCCCAAAATCCGGGATATGCCGATTAATCTCATCGCTGTAAATTATTAAAAAAAGACTGTTCATGAAAGGTATAACTAATATTAACAATAAGAGTATCGGATTATTGTCCGCAGCATTGACGCTGGGGACGCCCGCAATAGCGCAGTACAGCCCGACGCCCGCTTTTGACGGGAAAATAGGCAAGACTCTGGCGGACACGCAGGAAGCGTTCCCGCAACGCAACCCGAAAGCGCCTGCGGGAGCACCGAACATCGTATGGATTCACATCGACGACATCGGCTATGGCGGCTCGTCTGCTTTCGGCGGACTGATAGAGACGCCTAACCTTGAGCGTCTGGCAAAACAGGGATTGCGGTTTACCAACTATCATACCTGCGCTTTCTCGGCGCCCACCCGCGCAGCGTTGCTCACCGGTCGCAACCAACATTCGGTACATTTCGGCTTCTTTGCCCATAACTCATATAACACGCCCGGCTACGACGGCTACCTGCCCTTTGAGAAGGCCACTGCCGCCGAAATATTCCGCGAAAACGGCTACAACACCTTCGCATTGGGCAAATATCACCTCACACATCCGTCCGATGCGACGCAGGCAGGCCCCTTTAACCGCTGGCCTACAGGACGCGGCTTCGACCACTACTTCGGATTCCCCCCCGAAGCATGGGGCACCGACCAGTGGCATCCGATACTCTACCGCGACACTCACCGCGAACCGGAAGACCCGCAGGGACGCCACGTTACAACCCTGCTGGCTAACGAGGCTATAAAATATATCGCCGACCAGAAATCGGCTGCCCCAGATAAGCCGTTCTTCCTCTATTTCTCCACCGGCGCCGGCCATGAACCGCACCAGGTGCCGAAAGAGTGGATTGACAAATATAAGGGCAAGTTTGACGCCGGATGGGACAAATACCGCGAAACGGTATTGGAAAACCAGAAAAAGCTCGGCGTAGTGCCGGCCAGTGCCCAACTGCCCCCGCGCAATCCCGACATAGTAACATGGGATTCCCTGTCGGACAAGGAGAAAAAACTGTACGCCCGTTTCATGGAAGTTTATGCAGGATTCATCTCGCATACCGACTATGAGGTGGGACGCATCCTTGACTTCCTCGAACACCGCGGCCAATTGGAGAACACCCTGATTGTGGCGCTCATTGGCGACAACGGGGCGGAAGGCGCCGGAGGTACACATGGGACGTTCCTGCCTAATCCCCCCAATACTGCCAAAGAGCAGATTATAGACAACTATCTGAAACATATTGACCAGCTCGGCACCGAATTTTCGGCGGCGAACTACCCCGCAGGATGGGCCGCCGCTGCAAATACGCCTTTCCGTTGGTATAAAGGTTACCCGACTTTTGAAGGCGGTACGCATAACGCCCTGATTATCAGCTATCCCAAGAAAATCGCCGACAAGGGCGGCATCCGTAACCAATATACTTATGTGAGCGACATTTTGCCAACCACTATTGAACTGGCAGGCGTGAAGGCGCCCACTGTAGTTAACGGTTACCCGCAGGAACCCCTCGAAGGCGTCAGCCTCGCTTATGCCATAGCTCCGGAAAACAAAAACTTGCCGGAACGGCACACTGTTCAATACCATGAATCGCATGGCTCGTATGGAATCTACAAAGACGGATGGAAAGCCGCCTTCCGCATCGTTGACCCTTATGGCCGCCGTCCCGAAGTGAAAAAACAGGTGCAGCTTTATAACGTAAGGGAGGATTTCAACGAACTCAATGATGTCTCCGACAAATATCCCGAAAAGCTGAAAGAGCTTGCCGACGCCTTCGACGCCGAAGCGTGGAAATATAACGTCTATCCGCTGAAAGGCGACAATGGATGGGGCTCATACACTAAAAACCGCAACATCTTTAACGAGCGCAACAAGGTAACACTGTATTCCTCTGCATATCTTTTGCCGTTCTCAATTCCGGCATTTGTGCATACAGGTTCATATTCTATTGTGGCTGATGTTGAACTGCCAACTGCCAAAGATGACGGAGTATTGCTGGCATCGGGCGGCTATACAGGAGGATTCGGCCTCTTTGTGAAAGCCAACAAGCTGACATTCGCCTATAATGCAGAAGGCAAGACCACAGAAATCGTCTCCGGCAAAGCAGTCGGTAAAGGCAAGCATAGCCTGAAAGCAGAAATCCTGCAAACACCGGCTGACCGCACACGCCACATATCACTGTATATCGACGGCGAGAAAGTCGCCGAACAGAAGTTTGAATCCGGCTTGGCCTATCACAGTACGGAGGCCTTTGATATTGGCCGCGACACCGGCACAGCAGTAACTGCGGCTTACAAACCGCCATTCACCTTCGCTGGAACGATTAACAGCGTTACGTTAGAAAAAATCCAATAACCATTTTTAATAACTCTTTATTATGAACAACAAGCATACATTAGGATTATTGTCCGCGGCATTGACGCTGGGGACGTCCGCAATAGCGCAGTACAGCCCGACGCCCGCTTTCGACGGAAAAATCGGCAAAACTCTGGCGGACACGCAGGAAGCGTTCCCGCAACGTAACCCGCAAGCGCCTGCGGGGGCGCCGAACATCGTATGGATTCACATCGATGACATCGGCTATGGCGCCTCCACCGCTTTCGGCGGGCTGATAGAGACCCCCACCCTTGAACGCTTGGCCAAACAGGGGGTGCGGTTTACAAACTACCACACTACCGCCTTCTCGGCGCCCACCCGTGCGGCGCTTCTTACCGGACGTAACGCCCATTCGGTACATTTCGGCTTCTTTGCCCACAACGCCTACGGAACGCCCGGCTACGACGGCTACCTGCCCTTTGAGAAAGCCACTGCCGCCGAAATATTCCGCGAAAACGGCTACAACACTTTCGCATTGGGCAAGTACCACCTCACACATCCATCGGATGCGACGCAGGCAGGCCCCTTTAACCGCTGGCCTACAGGACGCGGCTTCGACCACTACTTCGGATTCCCCCCAGAAGCATGGGGCACCGACCAGTGGCATCCGATACTCTACCGCGACACTCACCGCGAACCGGAAGACCCGCAGGGGCGCCACGTTACAACCCTGCTGGCTAACGAGGCTATAAAATATATCGCCGACCAGAAATCAGCCTCCCCAGACAAGCCTTTCTTCCTTTATTTCTCCACCGGCGCCGGACATTCGCCACATCAGGTGTCGAAAGAGTGGATAGACAAATATAAGGGCAAGTTTGACGCCGGATGGGACAAATACCGCGAAACGGTATTGGAGAACCAGAAAAAACTCGGCGTAGTGCCGGCCAATGCCCAATTGCCGCCGCGCAATCCGGATGTTCCCGAATGGAATTCGCTGTCGGACAAGGAGAAAAAGCTGTATCTGCGGTTCATAGAACTCTATGCCGGATTCATATCCCAAACCGACTACGAAGTGGGCCGTATTCTCGACTTTATAGAGCACATCGGACAGCTTGACAACACGCTGGTGGTGGCCGTAATCGGCGACAACGGCGCCGAAGGTGCAGGCCGTGCTGCCGGAAGTTTCCTGCCCAATGCCCCCGACGCCACTCACGAGCAGATTGTGGATAACTACCTGAAACATATCGACCAGCTGGGTACCGAATTCTCGTCAGCGCTTTATCCCTCCGGATGGGCGGCGGCGGCCAACACGCCCTTCCGCTACTACAAGGGATACCCCCATTACGAAGGTGGTACGCATAACGCGCTGATTATCAGCTATCCCAAGAAAATCACCGACAAGGGCGGTATCCGCAACCAATATACCTACGTGAGCGACATATTGCCCACCACAATTGAGCTGGCAGGCGTAAAAGTGCCATCTGTGGTCAACGGCTACCCGCAGGAACCCCTCGAAGGCGTCAGTGTTGCGTATGCCATAGCCCCGGAAAACAAAAACCTGCCGGAACGCCACACAATCCAGTATCACGAAACCACCAGCGCTTACGCCATCTATAAAGACGGATGGAAAGCGTCGTTCCCGCCGGAAAAAGACCGCTACGGACGTACGCTGCCCGCTTCCGACACAAAAATACAGCTCTATCATGTCAGGGAAGACTTCAACGAGCTGCACGATGTGGCCGAAAAATACCCCGACAAACTGAAAGAGCTTGCTGACGCCTTCGATGCCGAGGCATGGAAATATAACGTCTATCCGCTGAAACCCGCATGGGAAATCCAGGATAAGAACATCTATAACGGACGCAACAAAGTTGTCCTGTATTCCGGCTCTTATCTGTCGCCGTTCTCTGTCCCTGCTTTTATAAACAGCAGTTCGTATTCCATCGCTGCCGACGTTGACATCCCGACGCCCAAAGACGACGGAGTATTGCTGGCATCGGGCGGATATATCGGCGGCGTCAGCCTGTATCTGAAAGGCAACAAACTTGCATTTGCCTACAACGCGGAGGGGCGCACCATAGAGGTCGTATCCAATCAGCCCGTCGGTAAAGGCAAGCAGACACTTAAAGCCGAAATACGCCAAAAAACGGGCGACCGCAAGCGCAGCATAACGCTGTATATCAACGACAGGAAAGTCGGCGGGCAGAATTTTGAGCTCGGCCCCGCTCGACATTCTACGGAAGCCTTCGACACCGGTCGCGACACCGGCACGGCAGTAACTGCGGCCTACAAACCGCCATTTACCTTCGCCGGAACGATTAATACCATAACGTTGGAAAGTCTTGATTGAATTTTTTGCATAGGAGTTGATTTGGCTGCTATGGACGTCATTTCGCGCATGGATGCGGAACGGCGCTGTGGCAGCTTTTTTTGTCTGTACTGTGGTTATTCATCTATGCCATGCCGTTTTACCGAATCATGATAGAAAATAATAAGCCATAGTTTTTTTGACTAATATTAAATTTTGGTTAACAAATAGTAGTTAAAACCGCAGTTTTTTACTTTTTATGCTCATTTATTGCAGTTTGGGTTTCATCGGACAGTAAAAAACAGTAATTTTACAGCGTAATTCTATTAATTGGCGTATGAACAGAGCAAAATTGTTGCATATCATTAAGAACGACTTGCGCGAGCTATGCGAAATCGTGAACGATATAGACGGTTCCGAAGTGGACTTTGCCCAGTCGAAATTGCGTGCTGTGAGCCGCGGGTTGGAACTGCTGAAAGAGTTTGACGTTTTCGTGCAGGACGAGGGTTTTACAGGTATTGCTGATGTCGATGTTGACGACACGCCGCCGTGCCATCCGGAGGAACCGGACGATGCGATGTCCGCTATTTTCTCGGAACCGGACCCCGTGCCTGTCGCTCCGGAATATCCCCCGATGCCGAGCACAGCCGCCGAGCTGCCCCCCGACATTGTGGCGTCCGACCCCTTTGAACCGGCGGACATCTCTAACGACGAAATCCCAGAAATAGTTGACGACTTGGACGAAGAGGGCTTCGAGGCAGAACCCGTTGCCGAAGAACGTCTGGCAACCGCCGCCGCGCCTGCCCCCGAACCGGAACCAAGTGTCGAGGTCGATATTGTCATCCCCACGCCGGAACCCGTTGTCGCAGTTCCCGCCCCAGTTGCCGTATCTCCGGAACCGGAAGTGGAACTTCCGTCCACAATTCCCGTGCCCGCAGCAGTTTCTGTCCCCGTGGCTGAAATACCAACGCCTGCCGTCACTCCGCAACCGGCTCCAGCCCCGCCACCCGAAGCGCCCGTCAAACCCGAGAAGAAATCGTCTCTAATAGACCTTATACCAAAGGCTCCTGAGAAAAAAACCGTCGGAGACCCTGTTGACACCACGCCTACGGTAAATGAGACCGCAAAACAAGTGAACCGCCTCGCCGGAGCTATCGGCCTGAACGACAAGTTCCAGTTCATCCGTGAATTGTTCGATAACGACACCAACCTGTTCGATACTACTGTGGAGAAAATTGACCGGTTAGACAATATTCAGCAGGCTGTCAGCTATCTGAACCAGAACTTTAAATGGAAGAAGAACGAGTTCAGTCTGCGCTTTGCACAATTGGTGAAACGCCGGTTCTCTAACTGAGATGGGCAAGCTGTATATCGTGCCTACGCCTATCGGCAACCTGAACGACATAACACTGCGGGCGCTTGAAACACTGCGAACTGTTGACATGATTCTTGCCGAAGACACACGCACCTCTTCCATACTGCTTTCCAAATTTGGCATCACCAACAAGTTGCTGTCGCATCACAAGTTCAACGAGCATCAAACGGTACTCACCGTCGCCGGACGCATCGCTGAGGGGGCTGACCTCGCGCTGATTTCGGATGCGGGAACGCCCGGAATCAGCGACCCCGGATTCCTGTTAGTGCGGACATGCCTCGAACAGGGCATAGAGGTGGAATGTCTGCCCGGCCCCACAGCCCTGATTCCCGCGCTACTGAACTCCGGCCTGCCATGCGACAGATTCTGCTTCGAGGGATTCCTCCCCGTAAAAAAAGGCCGCCAAACACGCCTGAAAATGCTGGCCACCGAAGAACGAACGATGGTGTTCTATGAATCGCCCCACCGTCTGCTACGGACGTTGCAGCAGTTTATCGAATATTTCGGGGCCGAGAGAACTGCCTGTGTGTCCCGCGAGCTCTCAAAAATCCACGAGGAAAACGTGCGCGGCACTTTGCAGGAAATCGAGGCTCACTTCCGCGAACATCCCGCAAAAGGCGAAATAGTTATCGTGCTCGCCGGACTTAAATAACCCGGATATTAAGAATTACTTAAATATCCGGTATGCCGGATGCCTGAATGAAAAGTTTTACTACTTTTGTAGTCCAAAACGGACATTCAACAGGCAAATTGAAAGAGCTTTTTCGGACAATAGCAAAATGGATGCTGATAACGCTTTTCGTAAGCTACTATATGTCAGCGACTTTGTTCTCCCATACGCACTACTTCGCGTGGGGGACGGTTACTCATTCGCATCCTTACAACCCGTTTAGCGACAAACCGCTGAACCATAGCCACACGCCCGGACAATGCCTCATTATCGCCCTGCTGACACATATCGTCGCGGTATGCACGGCGACCGCGTATGTGGTGTTCGCCACTGTTCTGATGCAAAGAATTGTGTTGCCGACGCGCCGTCTCCGCCACTGTTCGCAACAGCGTTTTTCCCCACTCAGAGCGCCACCGTACTTTTCTTATTACCATTTTTAATATATCCGCAGGCATCAATTGATTTGATACCTGTTACAGCTCTGAATGGCTCGTTATTACAGTCTTGAGCTGGACGCCTGAAAACAGCGCTGTTTTTCCATTGTAGTTGATATGCCCTATTATACCGGCGGACAACAACGGAAACTTTGCGTTTGCGAAGCAAATAGATTCTTCGGGGGACACCTCAAAAAATCACCTTGTGCACTTTGGTTATATATATGACTGAATTGCAATATCTTTCTCACAGATTTTTTATCAGATAATTTTTTTCAAATGAAGCATACATCTTTATTATATATCATTTTTTCATTGTCGTTGCTTGGCTGCGGGAATAGCGGCGGGGGCGACGGCAGTGCCGGTTCGGGTATTAAAACCGATGGCGAGATTATAACGGTGGCGGCTGATGCGCCGCTGCTGAAACATATTA
>JAISSS010000051.1 GCA_031272965.1 Bacteroidales bacterium
CTGTACATCGGGGATTTCTGCCTGAAAACACCACGGAAGCGCCCCATAAAATGACGGCGCAAAGCTCACCGCTGTCAGCACGGCAATCTGTCCCGCCAATGAAATCTTGGCCGCATAAAACAGCACTGAATTTACCGGACGGCGTCCAACAACGCCCTGACCGTTCCTCCGCAGATGGTAAGCCAATAATACGGTGATTATTAGCGGAATAACAATTAATATTTCAAGTAACAGTTTAATCATATGCCATTAACTGTTTGATTTTCGCACATATAACTGTGCCGATTCCACTTTGAGCACCTCAATTTCGGTGTTCGGTTCCAATGCGTCGCCATAAAGGGACACGGCGTCGTATATGTGGTTATTGATAATCACTTTTCCGGACGGACGCAGCAGGCTTATAGTTTTGCCGCGTTGTCCCTGCAATTGCAGCAGCTCGACATCCACGCTGATATAGCCCTGTTCAGGGCTTTCAACGGCGAGCAGCGCGAGGTTCTTCAACAGCCCGCTGCGGGCAGTAAACAGCTTGTGGCCTCCCCACAGCGCAAGAAACAGCCCTCCCGCGGCGGAAACCGTTACGGTGAGTATTGCCCGCATAATCTGGTCGGACCGGATGCCCGAAAAGTCGAACACTACATTGTCTAACAGGCTAAGTATCAGCCCGCAGAGGCAACAAACAATGCCCGTCACTCCGGCGATGCCGAAGCCCGGAATCACGAATATCTCCAGCGCAATCAGCGCCAGCCCGCCTGTAAAGAGTATTATTTCCCAGTTCTCGGCCAGCCCTTCCAGATAGAGCGGCGCGAAATAGAGTAATGCCCCTACGATGGCGGCAATCAGCGGGAAGCCGATGCCCGGCGTTTGCAGCTCAAAATAGATGCCGCCGATTATCAACATTATCAGTAGCCCGTGAATTACGGGATTTAGCAGGAACCCGATAATTTTTTCGAGCATAGACGGCTTGTATTCAATGATTTCGTAGTGAGTAATACCGATGTGGTGCATCACTTCATCAATGTTTTCGGCGACGCCTTCGCAGTAGCCGTATTGCATGGCCTCGTCAGGGGTGAACGACAGTATTTTCGTGCTGTCAATCAGGCCGGGAATATAAACGCTTTCGTCAACCATTGCTTCGGCGATGTCGGGATTTCTGAACCATTGTTCAACAGTATCCCCATACTGAACAGTAGTTCGTTTGCCGTGTGCCTGCGCCGTTGAGCGCATTATGCCACGCATATACGACTGGTATTTGTCCGGCAGTTTCTGACCGCTCTGGTCAACTACTGATGCTGCACCAATCGTCGCACCGGGGCGCATATATATACTGTCGCAGGCGATGGAAATCAACGCCCCAGCGCTGGCCGCATTATTGTCGATGAACACATAAACCGGCAATCTGCAGGTCTGTATCTTCGTGCGGATGGAATCTGCATCCTGCAACGTCCCGCCGTAAGTGTTCAGGTGCAGCAGGATGACAGCCGCCCGCGCCGAATCGGCCTCCTCAAAAGCCTTCTGCGTCTTGCGCCATGCCGCCGGCGATATATCTTCCTTTATATTCAGCTTAAAAACCCGTGTCGGCGTGTCGGCTCCGGCCACCTCATGCCCAACGCCCAGCAACACTGCAAAAATGCCCGTATAAAACAGCTTTTTCATCTTTTTCGGTTTTGAGCGGCAAATATAGCGGTTTTTTTTGCCCGAAATTGCTGTACAAACAAATTTTTCAGTATCTTTGTCCCTAAAATTATTTTTTGAGTGAATTACGTAATATAAACAGCTATGAAACGACTAATAATTATCATGACTGCGGCCATGTTGACGAGCGTAGCCGCCTTTTCGCAAAAGAAATACCAGTATGTGGTCATCCCGCTGACGTATTCAGACTTCGGCAAAACCGTAAACCCATACAGCATCGCCACAAGCCTGCAGAACGTGCTGAACCTGAAGGGGATAAAAACCGTCTCCGATACCGATTCGGAGAAGCGCGACTGTACCGGCTTAGTCGCCGCCATGGATAAAACCTCTAACATGTTCACCAACAAATTGGTGGTAAAGTTCCTTGACTGCCGTAACAACGTGGTATGGAGCAACGAGGGCGTTGGCCGCGCCAAAGAATATCCGCAGGGCTATGCGCAGGCAATTGCCCACGCACTGCAAAACTTTACCGAGCTGCCTGACATGCCCGCCAATGCAGACGGGAAAGCCGAGCCCCAACCCGTCCCCGACACGAAAAAAACAGAACTCTACTTCAACGACGACTACATCTTTAAACTGACCGCCGAAAGCGACGATGTGAAGAAACTGGAGGTCATCAGCGGCGATGTCCACGGCGTGAAACTGACCGTCACAGCCGCGACCGGCATCTTCAGCGTAGAATGGACGAAGAAAAATGGCGACATCCAGAAAGGAATCGCAGAACTTAAAGCCTCCCAAATCAGCATCAAGTTCTCCTCCGGAGACACCTTGACACTACAGAAAAAGTGACCTGCGGCCCATGAAATATGCACATTTGCTCATAACAGGATGCCTGCTGTGCTGTATCCGGCTGACCGCCCAAATCGAGCAGCCTGTGAAATGGGAGTTCGTCGCCGAACAGAACGGCCGCGACGCTACCCTGAAGTTCCGTGCAACTATCGACGGAGAGTGGCACCTCTATGATACCGACATGCCCGATAACGGCCCCGTACCTACCTCATTCGCCTTCCGCCCTAATCCCGCATTTGAGCTGAAAGGTAAAGCTGTAGCCAGACAGAAACCGGCTGAATATTATGACCCCAATTTCGATATGAAGGTCAAATATTTCAGCAAGAGCGTGGAATTTATCCAAAAAATACGGCTGAAAAAAGAGGGCGACATAACCGTTGAAGGCACAGTAGAATTTATGGTGTGCAACGACCAGACATGCTTGCCGCCTGTAGAAGAAGATTTTACTTTCCGGCTGAAACTCGAAAAAACGGCTGCCCCCGTCCCCGCGCAATCACTCCCCGACACGGTGCCCAACCCGGAGCAACAGGCCTCCGATTCATTAAAACAGGATTCATTAACCCCGGATTCGTTAACGGCGCACACCGATACTATGACTGCAATACAGGAGGTCATTAGCCCCGCAGAACCGGTTGATTTTGTTGAGCGGACAGAGAACGGCGACAAATCGGAACCGTCGCTGTGGTGGTTCTTCCTCACCTCGTTTCTGTGGGGATTTGCAGCCATCATGACTCCCTGCGTATATCCCATGCTGCCAATGACCATTTCGTATTTTCTGCACAACAACCGGCGAATGAACGTGCTGGCTTACGGCCTGTTTATTATCGCCATTTATACTGTTGTGGGGTGCATTGTCTCGATGCTTTTCGGGCCGGGAATCGCCAACAGCCTCAGTACGCACTGGCTGCCAAACATCGTCTTTTTTGCAGTGTTTGTAATTTTTGCCTTCTCGCTGTTCGGGATGTTCGAGCTAGTTTTGCCTTCTCGCTGGGTCAATATGGCGGACAAAGGTTCGGAACGGCGGGGCCTTACCGGGGTGTTTTTCATGGCCTTGACGCTGGTGCTGGTGTCATTTTCGTGCACAGGGCCGATTGTCGGCATGATATTAGTGAACTCTGCCGATGGCCAGCTGTTAAAGCCTGTCGTCGGCATGTTCGGCTATTCACTCGCCTTTGCACTGCCCTTCTCGTTGCTGGCGTTGTTTCCCGAACTGCTAAGCCGACTGCCCAAATCCGGAGGCTGGCTTAACTGCGTAAAAGTTTCTTTCGGTTTCCTCGAGCTGGCATTGGCGTTGAAATTCCTGAGTGTCATCGACCAGACATATCACTGGGGAATTTTAGACCGCGAAGTGTATCTCGCATTATGGATTGTAATATTCTCATTATTAGGATTTTACTTGCTTGGCAAACTGACTTTTATGCACGATGAAAAATCGGACACGGTATCCGTACCGCGCATGTTGCTGGCTACGATGGTATTCGCTTTCGTGATTTATATGGCGCCGGGCATGATTGGGGCGCCGTTGAAAGCCATATCCGGCTACATTCCCCCGCAAACTACGCAGGATTTCGACATCCGCCAACTCATCCGCGAAGAAGTGAAACAAACTGCCCCAGGCCGCACTGCACATCCGGCCACAACACTGTGCGACAAACCGAAATATTCGGACTTCCTGCGCCTGCCACACGGATTACAGGGGTATTTCGACTATGAACAGGGCATGAAATGCGCCCGTCAGCAGAATAAGCCGGTGTTTATTGATTTTACCGGTCATGGCTGCACAAACTGCCGTGAAATGGAAGCCAGAGTTTGGACAGACCCGCGCGTCATGCAACACCTGCGTAACGATTTCATCATCATCGCCCTCTATGTGGATGATAAAACAGAACTCCCTGAAAACGAGTGGGTTATTTCGTCTTATGACCAGAAAATGAAGAAGACGATAGGGAAAAAATATGCCGATATTCAGATAACACTGTTCCATGTCAACGCGCAACCATATAACGTCCTGCTAAGCCCCGACGGACAACTGTTAACCAATCCCACAGCATATAACCTGAACCCGCAACATTTTGTGGAATTTCTCGAAAAAGGGTTGAGACAGGAAACACCATAACGAACGAAATACCATATCAATAGAAACGCGATTAAACCCGCCACAACCAAAACATTGTCAGATGTTTCGCGGTTTTGTGAATCTTCTGACGGAGATTAAGTTGGAAGTGATAGTGATGAATGTCGTCATTGATTCCTTATATTTTCCACCATTTTTTTCGATATATATGAAGCACGGCGCAGAAAATATTTCATCTAACAATCTGAAAATTCTGTAATCCTGTCAAAAATATCACTACCTTTGCCCCCTGAAAAAGAATTATTTATGGAAAAAAAGACAACTATCCTCGACTTCGATGTGAACCTGATTTGCGAGTACTATCTGGGGATGGAGCGGCAAGGACCGGGCAGCCCCGAAGTAACGCTTAAAGCGTTGAGTTTCATTGATAAC
>JAISSS010000128.1 GCA_031272965.1 Bacteroidales bacterium
AGGCAGTTGACAGTACCGTCAACAGTTTCGCCTCGCCGCGACACCGACGAAACCGCCCCCATACTGTTCAGGAAATCCTCGACGCAGACGGCTTCGACGCCCGATAAATCAGTCTGCACACGCGACGTCCGGCACATCAATGTTACTGATATGAGGCTAATTAGCCCCGCGAAAACAATTGCTCTGTCTATTGTCATTATGCTTACTTTTATACAAAGATAGCGATTTTATCATTAGGTAGTTGAGTCCTTCAGTCTGCATTGCCTGAACAACATTATATCTTGGGCAAACATATACCATATTGCAACCATGGTAAAAATACCCACTATTGCAACCGACAATACGGATATGACCGCGATAAGTATTCTGCTGCGCCTGACCACCTTCCACGAATACAGGAGATATGTAACAATAAAAGCCGGAGGCAGGTAGACTGTTCATAGCTAAAATATACCTGTATATTTCAGCTATCAAATTATCAACAAAAGGAGAAGGAAAACTCCCCACAATAAGCAGGGCTATCAGACAGTCCGTTAATGCAAGAGTATAATCATAAAATATAAATTACTTTTCAATACAAAGAAATATTGTTTTTCAATGCGAGCTACTGTTTCTTCCATAAATAATAATATAGAATTAACAATGAAACGGTTGAAACGACGGTTTGAACTCCGGCACAGCAATGGCCACACGGCAGCTTTTTTTAGCAGGCCAAAGGTCTGCCGTGAAGCGGGGATTATTGCGGAAAATATTTTCTGGGGACATTCATTTCTGCCGTCTTCTGTCGGTAAAATGATTATATTTGCAGGATATTTATGAAAATCGGAGAAATCAGAACAGAGAAACGATGCAGACAGTAGAAATTTTTTGCGAAAATACGGGCGCTGTGAAACAGTATCCGCTGGGCATTACGCTTGATGCGGTCAGGGAAGATATGCAGGTGCAACTTGCCAATCCCGTGCTGGGCGCCATTGTCAACCACAAGGTGAAAGAACTGCCGTTTGCGGTGGTCAAGTCGAAGCATATCCGGTTCATCGACTACACCCATCCGGACGGGCAACGCATGTATGTGCGCTCGCTGAAATTCCTGCTGTATGTGGCAGTACGAGAGGTGTTGCCGGATGTCAAGTTATTGATGCTCAATGGCATAAGTCACGGCTACTATTGCGAACTGCACGACTTGGGCCGTCCGCTGAACGAGACCGACATTACCGCCATCACAGAGGCCATGCGCAGGCTTGTCGCCGACAACGTGCCTTTCCGAAAAAAGGGCATGCTGACCACCGATGCCGTCGCAGAACTCAAAAAACAGGGATTGAACGACAAGGCCACACTGTTCGGACAGCAGGGATTACTCTATTCATACCTTTACTATACAGGCGATTATGCAGGCTACTTCTATGGCCATCTTGTACCGTCAACCGGCTATCTTACCAACTTCGACCTGTCGCTCTACTTTGACGGACTGCTGTTGCAGGTTCCGGCAAGCGATAATTTTGAACATTTGTGCGAAATAACACACTTGCCCAAACTGCTTGACGTGTTCAAAGAGCACAAGAAGCGCGTGGAACTGCTCAACGTCCATAATCTTGGCATGTTAAATATCTGCGTAGAGCAGGGCAGGGGAGGCGAGTTGATAAAAATCGCGGAAGCCCTGCATGAAAAGGAAATCGTCCGCATTGCCGACATCGTTGACCGCCGTCGTGAGGAGATGAAAATCATCCTCATTGCAGGGCCGTCCTCGTCAGGCAAAACCACCTTCAGTATGCGGTTAGCCGTGCAGTTAGCCGTGATTGGCATCACGCCGCACCAGATTTCGCTCGACGATTACTTCGTTGACCGCGAACACACGCCCCGCGACAGTAATGGCAACTTCGACTTTGAAGTATTGGAAGCTGTTGATGTCAAATATTTTACGCAACAGTTAACCCTGATGTTTCATGGTGCGGAAGTCGAAATACCGCGTTTCAATTTTCTGACCGGCAAGCGGGAACCGTCGGGGCGCAAAATCCGCATGGAACCGGGACACGTGCTCATTGTGGAAGGCATCCACGGCATGAACCCGCGGCTGATTCCGGGCATCGACGAGCGCTGTGTACTGCGGATATTCCTCTCCGCCCTCACGCAAATATCGCTCGACGACCACAACTACATACCCACCACCGACAACCGCCTGCTGCGCCGCATCATCCGCGACAGCAAATATCGCGGCTATCCGGCGGCAGAGACCATCCGCCGCTGGCCCAGCGTAAGAAACGGCGAGGAACGGAACATCTTCCCCTATCAGGAGAACGCCGACGTGATGTTCAACTCGGCGCTGATTTACGAACTTGCCGTATTGAAAAAATATGCCGAGCCCCTGCTGAAAGCTGTCCCCGAATCGGCGGAAGAATACTGCGAGGCTAACCGTCTGCTGAAGTTCCTGAGCTATTTCCGGCACCTTAGCGACCACGAAATCCCGCCCACCTCGCTCATCCGCGAATTCCTCGGTGGCAGCAGCTTCCGCTATTGACAACATTAAACTGCCGACAGCATGACCAACCCCGAACTGCAAATGGCGCATGATTTTGTGTGCTACACCAACCGGAACGTGTTCCTTACGGGGAAGGCCGGCACCGGCAAGACCACGTTCCTGCGTAACCTCCGGACACAGACCTTCAAACGGATGGTGGTGTGCGCCCCTACCGGCGTGGCCGCTATCAATGCAGGCGGCGCAACTATACACTCGTTCTTCCAGCTGCCATTCGGCCCCCAATTGCCGGACGCCCCGTCTGACCAAACCTCCAGCCGAATACGGAAAAATAAAATCGAAATATTCAAAAGCCTCGACTTGTTGGTGATTGACGAAATAAGCATGGTCCGCGCCGACCTGCTCGACAGCATCGACAGAACCCTGCGACGCTTCCGAAACGCAAAACAGCCTTTCGGAGGCGTCCAGCTGCTCATGATTGGAGACCTCCAACAGCTCGCACCAGTGGTCAAAGACGACGAATGGGAACTGCTGAAACCATACTACGACACCTGCTACTTCTTCAGCAGTATCGCTCTGAAAAAAGCCGAATATATCTGCATCGAGCTGAAACACATCTTCCGCCAAAGCGACGAGCGGTTTATACACCTGCTCAATAAAGTGCGGAACAATAATATGGACATCGAAACGCTCAACGAACTGAACAAACGTTATATTCATGACTTCACCCCGCCATCCGGCGACAAATATATCATCCTCACAACCCACAACTTTCAGGCAAATGATATTAATAATAAGAAATTAGCCGAACTGAATGGCCGGACAGTCTCGTCAAAAGCCCGCATCGAAGGCGACTTCCCCGATGACCGGTTCCCCACAGAGCAAACACTCGAACTCAAAGTCGGCGCGCAGGTGATGTTTGTAAAGAACGACAGTGCAAAACAGTATTTTAACGGCAAAATCGGGACGATTTCGGCCATCAGTAACGACACGATTTCAGTGTCATGCCCCGGCGATTCGCAACCTGTAATTACCGGCCGCGAAGAGTGGGAAAATACAAGCTACTCCCTTAACGAGGAAAGCAAAAACATTGAGGAAAAAGTACTGGGCAAATTTATCCAGTTCCCTTTGAAATTAGCATGGGCAATAACCATCCATAAAAGTCAGGGACTGACCTTTGAGAAGGCCATCATCAATGCGCGGGCGGCTTTCGCGGCAGGACAGGTTTATGTAGCCCTGAGCCGCTGCAAGTCGCTCGAAGGATTAGTGCTAAGCGCCCCCATCGACGCATCCTGCATCCATACCGACACCGTAGTTAATGCCTTCTCCGAATCGGTGGAACAGAACCAGCCTGACCACCAAACCCTCGACAAATGCAAATGGAATTACCAGATACAACTGCTGACTGACATGTTCGATTTCGAAACGCTGGCAAGAATTATT
Organism: Bacteroidales bacterium; assembly: GCA_031272965.1. GTDB lineage: Bacteria > Bacteroidota > Bacteroidia > Bacteroidales > Prolixibacteraceae > JAISSS01. The sequence goes on from JAISSS010000128.1 coordinate 3,914, forward strand.
ACTTCACTAAAGGCTTTCTGCATTGAAAACAGGAACGCCGCAGTAGGCGCCCTCCCAACGCGGCTTGAGCAAATGCTGCCACCTCTGAAAACAGAGATAGAAGATGTGGCCACCAAATTTAAAATGCAAATTGCACAACTTATGGGCCGGAATCCTGACGCCGAAAAAAACGAGCTGTTACAGGAGCGTATCCGCAAAGCCAGCGCCTATTTCACCGAAAAATTTAACAGCATCGTTGCCGAACCACTCCGCAACGCCACATTTGAAACCGACAACAAAACCATACGCTCCGAATTTCAGAAACGCAAAGATACCCTCAATAAAGAAATAGGCCTGCGAAAAGCCTGCCTGAAAAGCGGCCTGAACGGATTCTCAATACAAAACCTGTTGCAAGCCCGTGCATTAGCGGCACTCGACGACAATACCGGCAACACTAAAAGTGATACAGAATCAAACCTCTCACTGCACCCCGACTTCCTGCAACAGCTGCGCAAATGGAGAGACAAAACCGCAATACGCAACAAAATTGTCAAACTTACCGACATACTCTCGCAGCAGGCAATGCTCACTATTGCCGACAACCTGCCATTCACCCGCATAGAACTCAAAGACGTGAAAGGCGTCGGAGCAACCCGCCTGCAAAAATTCGGCAAAGAAATCCTCGAATTAGTCATCGCTTACCGCCGCGAACACGGCATGCAATTGCCAGTCAACGCCGACAGAGAGGCCGAAGAAGCCTCTTTCGGCACCAAAGAACTCAGCCTCAAACTGTTCCGCGAAGGCAATTCTATACGGCAAATTGCTAACCACCGCAAAATGGCCGCATCGACCATAGAAGGACATATAACATTCTTCGTCGAACAGGGAGAATTAGAGGCAACAGATGTGATTGCACCCGAAAAATTCAAGACCATCAACACATTTATCGACGAAAATCCCGAATTGAGTATGAGCGAACTCAGAAACGCGCTGGGCAACGACTATTCATACTATGAAATCAAATGCGTTTTGGCTGCCCGTAAACTGCTGAATGACAAATCCGTACAATAACAGACCGCTTCTACGCCACTGACAGAGCCCCGCGTACCCGCGCACCCGCGCACCCGCATATACCGTTTATTATTAATTAAATATGTCCATTTCAGTACTGTCAGACATTTAACTATCGTTCAATATTAATTTTTCTTAACATTGGTGCTTTTGTCAGGATTGTTGATAAACGTGTTGATAAATTCGCTACCTTTGTCCCGTTATTCGAACATATACTTTGAAAAACTGATATAAAATGAAGAAGAGAATCTTTAGCACAGTACTGATAACTTTCGCCCGGCTGACACTTATCGCGGGCATATTCGGCTCCATACTGAACGCATGTTCACATGAGCACACCATCGACGCCCCGGAAAGCGCCCCCGTGCCTTTCACTGTGGCCCTGACAAAATCGGCAAACCCGGAAGACAACATCATCGATGCCCGCCTCATCATCACCAACACCGCAGG
>JAISSS010000042.1 GCA_031272965.1 Bacteroidales bacterium
TACGCCCCGACAATGAACGCAGTAGAGGACAATTATGCAGTGATAGCCCGCCTGAAAACCGCCGACATAATTGACGAAAGCACCGTTACCAGTATGAAGCCTTTCCTCAAAGACTTCTACGAAGCCCCCTCTTTGCGACGCCGCGGCGATACTTACTACCTCGTCTATGCCGAAAACTGCGATAAAATCACCGGCAAAAACCATACGCCCAAACGCCTCTCGTATGCCACAAGCAAGAACATCTTCGGCCCTTATACATACCGCGGCGTCATCATCTCTGTCGAAGACCTGCAGGGTAATGGCAATATTCAAGGCTCTATTGAGCAGTTCGGCAACGACTGGTATGTCTTCTACCATCGCGCATTGAACGGCGTATGGAACAAACGTTCGCTATGCGTGGAGAAGATTGCTTTCGACAAAGACGGGCTGATAGTCCCCGTCTCGCCTACAAGCAGCGGCGTGGCTATCAACGGACTTGAGACCGCGAAACCAATATACTTCAACACCACCGTCTATGGCAAGAACTACCGCTTTGAAGACCGCGGCGACGCAGGACTTATTACCGTACAGAGCAATGCCGAGATAGGCTTCCGCTACATAAACTTCACCGGCAAGGAAAAGGCACTGACACTCTCCGGCGAAAACCTCGACAAGATAGAATACATCAATATCTTCGCGAATGGCCGCCTCATCGGCGGACGACGCGGCAACGGTGAAATACCGCTGACAAAAGTCCCAAAAGGCAAGTCGGAACTCTCTGTAACCGTGTACACCACCGGCAATGTCGGCTTCGAATCAATGACATTTAAGAAGCGATGAAGGCACTGTTTCTTTTCAAAACCGGAAAAATTCGCTATTTTTACAGTATAAAAATTTAAAGCCGTGCCGGAAATTTCAGTTCAGAACATATCTAAATCGTTCCGCGACGTAAAGGCTGTTCAGGGAATATCTTTCGAGATAGAGCGCGGGGAATTTGTCGGGCTGCTTGGCCCCAATGGCGCCGGAAAGACCACAACCGTAGAGATGCTCGAAGGGCTGCGACGCCCCGACAGTGGCCACATCTTTATACAGGGGAAAACTTGGGACAGAAACGAGCGGGACTTGCGGAAAATTATAGGGCTGTCCCTGCAGGAGACCCGTTTTGCAGAAAAGCTATCCATCCGCGAAACACTGCGGCTGTTTGCGAGTTTCTTCGATTTAGGCATCGACAATGTTGCAGAGGTTATCGCCATGACCGGATTAGACGCCAAGGCCGACGCCATGGTTGGTTCCCTGTCCGGCGGCCAGCGACAACGCTTGGCCCTGGCTGTTGCCCTGCTTAACAGCCCGCAGGTGCTCTTCCTCGATGAGCCAACCACCGGCCTCGACCCTCATTCGCGCCTCGACCTGTGGAACATCCTCAAAACCCTGAAAGACAAAGGCAACACCACGCTAATCCTCACAACACATTATATGGAAGAGGCCGAAACACTGTGCGACAGGATTATAATCATTGATGACGGCCAGATTATCCGCACGGGACAGCTTAACCAGCTACTCGACCCCGACACCCGAAACCTCGACGAGCTATTCATTAAACTCACCGGCAAACAATTACACGCCCAAAACGACGAACGATGAAAAGCCTGCGCAACAGTCAATTATACCAGCTCTCATTAGCCCATTTCCGCGAAATAATCCGCGAACCGGAAGTGCTGTTCTGGGGCATGATTTTTCCGGTGCTTATTTCTATCGGACTGGGCATCGCCTTTACGCAGCCATCAGAAGCCAAATTCAGGATAGCGATTACGGACAGCTGTCCGGCAGAACTCGACACGCTGCTTGCCCGATATGCCGTTGTTGAGACCAAAAACGGTGCCTCTGCACGGGTATGGACAATTGACGACAGAACATTGGGCAGGACGCAGTTCCGTTTCGTGAAGACCGGCTGGCATCAGGCAGTAGTGTCGATGAAACGCGGCGAGAGCGACATTATTGTGGCCGATTCTGCCGGACGTGTGCATTACCACTTCGACCCGCATAATTCGCAGTCACAGCTGGCTTATTTAAAGCTATCGTCCCTCGTGCGGGCCCCCGACACGGCGTCCGACAGTAGCGACCGGCTCACCCCGATGACACTCAAGGGCGTCCGCTATATTGACTTCCTGATACCCGGATTGCTCGCCTTCGGAATGATGAGTTCCATATTATGGGGCGTCAGTTATACCATAATCGAGAAGCGGTCGCAAAAGCTGCTGCGACGCATGATTGCCACACCGATGCGCAAGTCGGTGTTCCTGATTTCGCTGATGCTGGTGCGCACGGTCATGAACTTCATAGAGGCGGCAATACTGTTCTTTTTTGCGTGGCTGATTTTCGGCATCACTGTGCAGGGTAACGTGGGCGCTCTGATGGCGCTGTTTATGGCAGGATGCGTCGGCTTCTCGGGAATAGCGGTGTTAGTGTCTTGCCATACGGCCAAAACAGAGGTCGGCACCGGCTGGATTAATGCCGTACAGATGCCAATGATGATATTTTCGGGCGTTTTCTTCTCCTATCATAACTTCCCGGAATGGAGTTTGGGCGCCATACGCCTGCTGCCTCTCACGGCGCTGGCCGACGGCATCCGCAGCATCTTCAACGAGGGCGCCGGATGGACGGAAATCGCCACGCCTTCCATCGCCCTCTTCGGGCTGGGCGCTATATGCTTCACCATCGGGATGAAATCATTCAAATGGTTCTAATCTCTCCCACCCTTGCATACTGACCTGAAAACGTGCTGTCGGCAGTATAGTGATAGTACTCTCCTGCCCTGTCTGCGTTATCTGTGTGCAAAGAAAGAAAGAAATTTTTCACCCCTAATATCGAACGTATTGAAAAAATACCTACCTTTGCCCCGAAATCAGAAACAGATATAGTTGACATGAAAGATAACCTTTCGATAATATTGACGGCACAAATCAGGGCTTGGGTTAATTTTTTAACGCCGAGTACGATTTTCTTTGGCCATCTCGAAAATTATCTTAGCACACAGCCCGCGAACGTATGTTCTAATTAGTAGCACAGCGCAATATTGGTGCACGAATCCGTCATACCCTAAAAATCATGGTAATCAGAGCAACAAAGAAAATTTATAACTATGGAACAGGGATTTGAATATTACGCATTTATCAGTTACAAGCGCGAAGACGAAAAATTGGCGAAGTGGCTGCAAAACAAATTGGAAGGCTACCGCCTGCCGTCTGTTATTCGCAAGGAAGTGCCCCGTTTGCCGAAACGGATACGTCCCATTTTCAGGGACAAAACCGATTTGGGTGCAGGATTGCTGACCGACAGTTTGAGAAATGAATTAGAAAAATCGCGATATTTGATTGTGGTTTGTTCGCCGCAGGCTGCAAAGTCGGAATGGGTTGGCAAAGAAATCAGCGCATTTATTGAAATGGGACGCGCCGACCGCATCATTCCCTTTATTGTATCGGGCGAGCCAAACAGCAACAGCGAACAGGAATGTTTTCACCCTGTCATCAAAGAAAAAGTGCCCGAAACATTAGGAATCAACGTAAATGAAATCGGCAAGCAGCAGGCATTTGTGAAAGTAGCCGCAAAATTGCTGGACTTGCGGTTTGATACGTTGTGGAATCGCTTCCAAAGGCAGCAGCGAAAAAACAGGATAATAGCGGCTATTGCCGGATTATTACTCTTGCTAAGTATTGGTTATATTTGGGACTATAACCGAACAAAAGTGGAATATTATGCCGATTATGTGGAGCGGTATAACAAGGGAACGGGAGCGGTCGTCGAAGGAGTTGTCGAACTTAACCGTTCGCAGATAAAACGGCGCAACGCACATTACCGCTTTGAATATTCGCAACGGAAACTTCGGAAAGTAGTTAATGCCAATTCTGCCGGAACTTCCGTTGAACACATTAATACTGAATATATTGACCGCCCTTCGATACAGGAATTTATTTATACGGACGGCAAAGTCAGCATAACAGAACTGAAAAATTCAAGAAATAAAACCATTGCTTCATATTATTGGGGTGGAAAAAATTTAGACCGTATAGATATAAAAACCAGTAAAGAAGATAATTCCTCTATGACACCGATAACTTCCTTTACTTCCATCTCGACCAATCTGTTCGGCGGAAAAAACAGTGAAGCAAAAGCGGAAATTAAACGCTTCAATTTAACGCGGGACGCTTCAGGATATGTTGTCCGTAAAGAATTTATGAAACATAACGGCGAGAATATTCCTGCTTGTGATGCTTCGGGTATTTGGGGATTTGTGTATTATTTGGACAGTCTC
>JAISSS010000064.1 GCA_031272965.1 Bacteroidales bacterium
TGCAAAACCCGTGGGTGGGCAAGAAAATAACCATCAACGGCGAATCCTTTGAAGGCGAGCGGATTATTCTGCCCACGCGCGCAGGGGACACGTATGAAATAATTGTTAATTAAGTTCAAAAGAGTTCAAAAGGGGTTCAAATCATCAAATCATCAAAACATCAAATCATCAAATCATCAAATCATCAAATCATCAAATCATCAAATCATCAATAATGAAAAAGACTGCATTATTACTGCTTACAGCAATTGTATTCGCTTCGTGCGACAAAAGAGAAGAGTTACAACAGACGCAACTGCCGCTATGCGAACAGATGTTTGCCAAGCCCGATTCTACGTATTATTCGGGCGTGTGGTGGTGGTGGCTACGGGTCAAGACCTCGAAAGAAGCTATCACTCGCGACCTTGAGGCGATGAAAGCCAATCATATACAGCGCGTTATCCATGCCGATTTCGGTTGTGGCGGCGGACAACCGAGAATAGACCATCTCTTTCCGTATCTTGATGTAGCCTCGCCGGAATGGAACGAATTAGTGAAGCACTGTATCAGCGAATGCCGCCGTCTGGGGCTTGATTTCGGTCTCTGTGCCGAAGGGTCAGGCGCAAAAGCGCCATGGAACAAGCCGGAAGATATGCAACAGCAGTTAACTTATACGGAGTACAAGACGGAAGGCGCTACGGCATTGGACATCAAACTGCCCTTGCCCGACAAACTGCGACTTGAGAGCAATGGCGAACCTGTCTGGTACCGCGACATTGCAATATTGGCAATGCCTGATAAAGAGACAGTTGCCAAAGACGAGATAATAGATATTACCGAACATCTGCAGACCGACGGGCAGTTGAAATGGTCGGTTCCCGCGGGCAAATGGAAAATTTTGCGTATCGGCTACACGCCTACTTTCGCGCGCATGAACGAGTTTCTGTATCTGAACCATTTGAAGCCCGAAGCGTACCGAAGTTATTATGACCATTACTACGGCAATCTGCTGAAAGAGTTACCGCCGGAAGTCCGCTCCGCCGCAAAGGTCATCGAATCAGACAGTTACGAAGCCGGACACTGCGATTGGAGCAGTACTTTTGAAGCGAGTTTTCAACGGTTACGCGGTTACTCGCCCAGACCCTATCTTCCGGTGTTGAGAGGTCAAACAGTTGAAAGCAAGGAAGTTTCATCCCGCTTCATGTACGACTATCGCAAAACCATCTCCGACCTTATAGTCGGGCACTACCGTCTGTTGCAGGAATATGCTTATGAAGACGGACAGAAGACGCTATTAGAGGCGTCGGGACCGCACCAACACTGGGCGGATGCGCTTGAATGCCAGAAATATGCGGACTATCCGATGGGGGAGTTCTGGGCGCCTGCAAAGACGCACCGCACGACACTGCCTACCCGTTTCATGTCGAAAGAGGCAGTCTCGGCGGCGCATATCTATGGAAAACGTGTCATAGCGGCAGAATCTTTCACCTCGGTAGGACCTTCTTGGGAAGAAGCGCCATGGACGCTTAAATCGTCGGCCGACAGAGCGTTCTGCGAGGGTATCAACCAGATATATTTCCACACCTTCTCGCACTCGCCATCACTGACAGCCAAACCGGGATACGTCTATTCCTTTGCCGGTTCGCATTTCAATCAGAACATAACTTGGTGGAACTATGCCTACGACTGGCTGATGTACCTCTCTCGCTGCCAGTACATGCTTCAGCAGGGCGTACCGGTAGCAGACGTCAGTTACTACTATGGTAACGGTCTGAACCGCAAGTTCTACCGTCAGGAAACCCCGGCTCTTGGTTCTGCATATCTGTACGACTATACAAATTCGGACGCTATATTAGAACGCATGAGCGTCAAAGACGGAAAAATAGTGATGCCCGACGGAATGACATACAGTATGTTAGTAATGCCTGAAAATCAGGCGGCGACTTTCGACGGATTTGGAAGAAAAACAGGTAACGCTCTGCCCGCACAGCGCGATTTTCCTGTCGAAGTGATAAAGAAAATACGCGATTTGGCGAAGGCAGGCGCTACTATTGTCGGTCTTAAGCCTTTGAAGTCCGTCGGATTGAAAGATTACGAGAAGAACGACCGCACGGTAACCCGTATTGCCGACGAGATGTGGGGCGAAGGCGATGCTAACGGCGTCGTTGACCGACGGTACGGGAAAGGCAGGGTGATTTGCGGCATGACGGTACGCGAGGCGCTTGCTGCTATGGGCGTACTGCCCGATTTTGAATATAAGAGCGTCTGTCGCGATTCGTCGGAAATAGACTTCACGCACCGCAGGGTTGGCGCCGACGAGGTCTATTTTCTCGCCAACCTTATAGAGCAGACCGACACGCTAACCGCCACCTTTCGCGTAACCGGTAAAGCACCGCAACTGTGGGACGCCGCTGACGGCAACATTTACGACCTTGCAGATTATACCGACGATGGCGCCCGCACTTCCCTACCCCTTGTTTTTGCTCCTTACGGCTCGATGTTTATCGTCTTTCGCGACACAACGAAGGCGGATTGCTTTGTTCAGCGCAATGACGGGGCGCCTGACACGATTAACAAGGTTTTGAACCTTGTTAAGGTTTCCGCCACACAAGACACTTTGCTCGTAATCAGTGCCCCATGGCAAGTAACCTTCGACCCGCAGTGGGGAGGTCCCGCAGAACCCATAACCTTCAAAGACCTCCAACTCTGGAACGAATCGAAAGACGACCGCATCAAATACTACTCAGGCACAGCGATTTACAGGACGACCATCAATTTGACCGCCCCCGTTGATGCGAACGCAGTAAAGCAATCCCACTCCACCGCTTCCGTCATTGCGAACGCAGTGAAGCAATCCCAAAACCAAGAAACAGATTGCTTCGTTCCTCGCAATGACGCCGCCCCCCGTCTGTTTCTTTCATTAGGCGACGAGCTTTACAACATAGCCGAAATCCACATCAACGGAAAAAATCTCGGCACAGTATGGAAAAAGCCTTATATAAAAGACATTACGGAAGCCGTAAGGGAAGGCGAGAACGAAATCGAAATCAGGGTAACAAACCTGTGGCCAAACCGTCTGATAGGCGACAGCGGTCTGCCTCAAGAAAAGCGTTACACCGAGACCAACGTAACGAAATTCAAACCCGAAACGCCCCTCTTTCCCTCAGGTCTGCTTGGTCCGGTCATAATCCAGAGTCACAACTGCATCCCTGCCGTTGCAAAACCAACAGCTTCATCCCTGAAAGTTCTTCAACTAAACACATGGATAAACGGCAACCGCGTCGAGGGCGGCAAAGAAGGTCTGCTTGCCACAATCGAAGAACTGCAGCCCGACGTCGTACTGTTGTGCGAGCTTGCGTCCGACGAAACAACGCTTTCCCGTTATCTGCAAAAAGAACTTGAAGCCAAAGGGCAAAAGTGGTTCATAGACGGACAGCAGAAAGGCTGCGGCATACTGTCGAAATACGAACTGTTTGATATTAAGGCAGATACGACAATAAAGGGCAGACCGTTTGTAAAGGCGCACATTGACGTAAATGGCAGTAAGATAGCCATTTACTCTGCACACCTTGACCACCGTTATTATGCGCCCTATCTGTCGCGCGGTTACAGCGGCGAGAAGTGGGGCGAGAAAATAACGCCCGTTACCGACGAGCAGCTGATACTTGCGGAAAACAGAAAATCCACCCGCAATGCAGGCATTGACGCATTTATAGCCGATGCGGAGAAAGAGCGGCAATGCGGCAATGCGGTCATTCTTGGCGGCGATTTCAACGAGCCGTCGCACCTTGACTGGCAGGCAAACACTAAAAACACCTTCGGTCGAAACGGCGTTGCTGTGAATTGGGAAGTATCTATTAAACTGCAAAAAGCCGGTTATATAGACGCCTACCGGCAGAAGTACCCTAATCCGCTTACCCACCCCGCCATAACGTGGCCGGCAGGCAACGCCTCCGCCAAACTGCAAAGCCTCTTTTTCTGCCCCGAAGCCGACGAAAGAGACCGTATAGATTTTATCTATTATTCTGACAATAAGACAATTACATTAGAGAACACAGGTGTAGTCGGTCCTGCCGCTTCGGTTGAAAAAGGGAAGATAGTATCTGACAAATCGTTCAAAGACGCCATCATAACCCCGCAAGCAGTATGGCTAAGCGACCATAAAGGCAATCTGGCAGTTTTCAAAATAATTAATAATCAGCGCCTGTAATCTCAGCCATCAGCCACAAGGTATAAGCGACCATAGGCGTCCAGTATTCCGACTGGTTATAATTATTATGTTCGATAAGATGCGGCATGTCGTCCTTATCGCCGCCAAGACCGTTCATTACAGCTCCGGGCAAAACGGGCGTCGGCTGCCTTTATCAATCCCACACCGGCAGAAGCGAGATTGGCATTGATGCCTACCCACCAGTTACTTTGCGGGTGCATAAAATAACGATACCAGTAATCGCCCGTCTTACGGTTTCCGCCCGGATTTTCACCCGTGTATAAACCGAATGGAACAATGCCAAAACTGTTTTTATCAGAGAAAAAAGACAGGTAATGGACACTGTAATCATACACCATTTCTCTCCATTGGGCTACGTCTTTATGAGTGGGAAAGGTTCGTATCAGGTCGCATACCGAAATAAATTCCAACGGACCCTGCCATATTTGCTTGTACGGTTCTGTTTTCGACTGCGATTTACGGAAAAATCCGCTTGCAACGCCTTTATTATAGCCAACCTGCAAGGTTTTCAACAGTTTAGCCCTTGATGCGGCAAAATCGCCGTATTCACTTTCGCCTGTTGTTTTATACATCTCTACCGCAGCCTGAATGGATGAACCGATGACGCCCGCAGTCGGCTCGTCGCCCGACTTACTGCACCAATCAAAGCATTTTTTTGCAGCAAGCAGGCACTTCTGCGCATAATCAGCATCTTTGACCTTGACAATACGAGCCATAATTGCTTCGGAGGTGACAAAATTATACTGTGAAACCATATCAACAGGGTCTGTCCGGATGACACGGTCGTCGTTAAAACCAAACGTCAAAGTCATATTCTGCGATTTTCCCGAAGTCGGCTTGTCAAATCGCACTTCGCCGCCTTCGTTTCCTATAATATTATCCGTCCACCGGTTATTATCCCCGTTATTCCTCACATCTCCGCCTATAAAATTCATCACATAACCCTCCGGCTCCTGCATCTTAAGAAAATACGAGTTGCCCCAAAGCAGTTCGTCGTAGATTTTATTCCTTTCGGGACTGCTTTTGTCCGTCAGTTCATACGTTTTTGAGAGACCTATCATGCCGTATATCGTAGCGCTTACCCATTTGCGCAGGTCGCTCGCATCGTGCCATCCCCCGGTAACATCCTGATGCTTACCGTTATCCAATCGAATGCCATCGTCAATATGGCATGGCGTCATATAACCCGTCTGGCTCGGACCACAGCGTTGCAGCGAGAAATAACCGACTATCATATCCATTGGCGTCGCATAAACCGTCTTTGATATTTTGAACGGGAAAGAGCGCAATGTATCGGAAATGATATAGTATGTACCCTCTTTCGTCATGGCGCTGAAATCGCCGACAGAATATTCGCCGAAATCGCCCGCCGAAGGCTTGAAACTTCCTTCAAAGGCAGTCTCCTGAGTTACCGTATTGATTATCTTATATTTTCGTGTTGTCGTACCCTTTACTACAACGGTTTTTCCTATATTCGGGACATAACCGACCTGGTTAACAAGCAGGTCAACATTCAAATCCCTTGACAGTCGCTGCGCCTGTGCAGAAGCAGAAGTTACCGCAACAGCCGCCATTAACGCCATGTTTCTAAAAAATTTTCTTCCTGTAGTCATTTTAATAATAGTTAATATTTTTTTGTTGGTGCCCGTATTCTGCACCCTTGTCGCATATATGTGCCGTTAGGCACATTATGTTGGTAGAATAATGGTTCGACGTCTCCGGTGTGCCGTCAGGTACGCAATGTGTGTATCCCTTCACATCCCGTCCCTGACGGGACGGGGAACCGGGGTGAAATGCCCAGTTTTCTATCAACATTTTGTCCCTAATGGGACATTTAGAGTGCGTTGTGCAGATAATCATATCTTCTAATTTTTAATTAGTCAGTGGCTTTTTTCTGAATATTTTTACGGCATAAATGTAATAAATTATTCGTATATGATACAAAAGCAGGAAAAAAGCAATCAGCACTTCCAAAGGAAGCATTAAACGAGCAGACAGCTAAACAGTTAAAACATCGTTTTCGCCTTTGACATAGCCGAAGTTGGCGAGGATTCCGCCGTCCACATATAAGATATGTCCATTAACGAAATCTGCGGCTTTTGAGGCGAGGAACAGTGCGGCATTTCCGACGTCTTCGGGCTGTCCCCAGCGGCCTGCAGGGGTTCGCGTCATCACAAGGTCGTTAAACGGATGTCCGTTTTCGCGAATCGGCCCTGTCTGTGCAGTAACGATATACCCCGGTCCGATACCGTTGATTTGCAGGTTATATTTCGCCCATTCGCAGCACATGTTGGCGGTCAGCAGTTTCAGTCCGCCTTTTGCGGAAGCGTAAGCCGACACGGTATTGCGTCCGTAAACGCTCATCATTGAACACATGTTAATTATTTTTCCGGCGCGTTTCTTTATCATGTTTGGGACCACGCGCTTCGACACTATCAGCGGCGCCACGAGGTCAATATCAAGCACCAATTTATAGTCGGCCACCGGCATGTCGAGAATCGGGATGCGTTTAATGATGCCCGCGTTGTTGACCAAAATATCCACGACTCCCACTTCCTGTTCTATCTGTGAGATTCCGCAGTCAACGTCGGCCTCACTGGTTACATCGAATTTAAGTATATAGGCGTCGATGCCGTCGTCAGCATAGTCTTTTTTTGCCGCCGCGAGTTTTTCATCGGAGATGTCGTTAACGCAGATTTTCGCGCCCGCCTTGCCGAGCGTTTTACCGATGGCCATGCCGATTCCGTGTGTGCCGCCGGTTATCAGGGCTACTTTCCCTGTGAGGTCAAATAATTCGTTGAGCATATAGTTTATAAAAAATTATTATTTCAGTTCTGTGGGTTGCACTTTGTTCATGTCGTCGTAGTCGAGGTTTTCGCCGGCCATGCCCCAGATGAATATGTAGTTGCTGGTTCCTGCGGCGGAATGGATAGACCAGTCGGGCGATATTACGGCCTGTTCGTTGTGCATCCAGATGTGGCGGGTTTCCTGCGGCTGTCCCATGAAGTGGCATACGGCCTGATTTTCAGGGACATTGAAGTAGAAATACACTTCGTTACGGCGGCCATGCGTATGTGCGGGCATGGTGTTCCAGACGCTGCCGGGCGCCAGCTCTGTCATGCCCATCTGCAATTGGCATGTTTCTACTACGGTATTGATTAACAGCTGGTTAATGGTGCGCTCGTTAGACGATTCCAGCGCTCCAACATGCAACTTATTGGCTTCGGCCAGCGTAACACGTTTGGTGGGGAATGTCTTATGTGCGGGGGCAGAATTGATATAGAAATGTGCAGGATTTGTCGCGTTGTCGGAACTGAACGCCACTTCCTGAGCGCCTTTGCCGATGTAGAGAGCGTCTTTGAACCCAAGTTCATATTTTTTACCGTCAACGGTAATGCTTCCAGCGCCGCCCACGTTCATCACGCCGATTTCGCGACGGTAGCAGAAGTATGGCGCTTTCAGCGGCTCAATGGGGGCCAGTATCAGCGGCTTGTCCGTCGGCACGGCGCCCCCCACAATGAAGCGGTCAATATGGGAATATACTAAGCGGATTACGCCTGTATCCATCACTTTTTCAACCAGAAATTCCTTCCTGATTCGGGCAGTATCATATCCCTTAAAATCGTCGGGATGATACGAATGTCGTTCTTCAAAAATAACTGCCATAGTTTTTCAAGCTAAATTAAGCGGTAAAATTACTCTAATTTTATTACAGTTGTGGCGTTTTATGCTAAAAAGATGAAATAATATGCTTTTTTTCGGGCTATATATCCCAATTTTTAAGTTGTGCCAACATTTTATGAGCGGTCATATCAACTTGTATGGGGACGATGGCGACGCGGTTGTTGTCAAGGGCATTAATGTCGGTGCCCGCCACTTCCGGTTCGAGGTTGCGGTATTCGCCTGCCAACCAGAGGTATTCTTTTCCGGCGGGGTCGTGGCGGCTGATGATTTCTTCCACCCATCGACCGGTTGTTTGGCGGCAGATTTCGAAGTCGGAGATGTCGCCTTCCGGAATATTGACATTAAGGCATACGCCGGATGGCATCCCGTTGGAGGCTACAGCCCGGAATATCCGCGCAACCCAGCCGGTGGCACAGGAGAAATCAGCATCCGGGGCATGACTGCACAGCGAGAAGCCGATTGATGGCACTCCGTTGAGCGCCCCCTCGACCGCGGCGCCCATAGTGCCGGAATACAGTACATTAACCGACGAGTTGGAACCATGGTTAATGCCTGACACCACAAAATCAGGCCGCCGTTTCAGCAGATGGTTTACGCCAACCTTAACGCAGTCAACCGGCGTACCGCTGCATTGATATACGGGCAGTCCGGCGATTTCCGTCTCTTTTAGCCGCAACGGCGTCTCTACGGTAATGGCGCTGGATTTGCCGGACATTGCCCGTTCAGGCGCGATTACGGCCAGTTCCCCGTAAGGGAGCAGGACTTCTACCAGCGCCCGCAGCCCCAACGCACGTACTCCGTCATCATTTGTTACTAATATTAATGGACGTTCCCTCATTCGGTATTGCTATATTGCGTTTGAAAAGAGGCCATGCAAAACCGCAAGGGATTCTGCACAGCCTCTGGTACTATAAAATTATGTTCAAAATTTCCATTATCAGAAAGTCATGGCTTCCTGACGTTTATAGGAAGCATAGCGCCATTTGGCGCTGGTTTCGGCAGCGGCAAAAAGCTCGTCGGCCTGTTCGGGGAACGAAGTCTTCAGCGATGTGTAGCGCGTCTCGCTGTTGATGAAGTCCTGGAACTTGCTCCAGTCCGGCTCTTTGGAATCGAGGATGAAAGGGTTCTTTCCTTCGGCTTCCAATAGCGGATTATAGCGGAACAGCGACCAGTAGCCACATTCCACAGCGCGTTTTTCTTCTTCCTGTGATTTGCCCATCTTGGCAAGCAGGCCGTGGTTGATGCAGGGGGCGTAGGCGATGATGAGCGACGGACCCGGATATGCTTCCGCCTCGCGCAAGACCTTGAGATACTGCGCCTGATTTGCGCCCATAGCAACCTGCGCCACATAGACATACCCGTAAGACATGGCTATCATGCCGAGGTCTTTCTTGCGGATTCGCTTTCCAGCGGCAGCAAACTTGGCTACCGCACCTACAGGCGTGGACTTGGACGCCTGACCGCCGGTATTGGAATAAACCTCGGTATCAAGAACCAGCACGTTGACGTCTTCGCCGGAGGCCAGCACGTGGTCGAGGCCGCCGAATCCGATGTCATAAGCCCAGCCGTCGCCACCGAATATCCATACGGACTTCTTGACGAAATACTGCTTCAGCGCGAACAGCTCTTTGCAGAGAGTGCAGGCAGGACATGGACAGGTAGTTACGCCTTGGGCTTTAAGGGCTTTCATCTCGGAGAGTTGTTCCTCGTGTCCCCCGGCGCTCTCAAAATAAGCAATCACTTCATCGATAGTGGCGACGCCCCATTCGAGGGCCGCAGCATAATCGTCGGCGGCTTTTCTGCCAACGGCAGTGGTATCGTTCATATTGTCGAGCCAGTACTGCGCCGCTTCCTTAACTTTGGGATTTGTCCATGCAATAGAAATCAGCTCTTTGGTTTTTTCGACTATGCGGTCGCGGATAGCGTTGACGCCCTGTGCTATTCCGAAGCCAAATTCGGCGTTGTCTTCAAAGAGGGAATTAGCCCATGCGGGGCCGCATCCGGTAACTTTGTGCTTGCAGTAGGGGGTCGAGGGCGCCGAGCCGCCGTAGATTGACGAGCATCCGGTGGCGTTGGCCACGAGCATCCGCTGACCATAGAGCTGGGTTATCAGCTTGATATACGGTGTTTCACCGCAGCCCGCACATGCGCCGGAGAACTCAAACAGGGGCTGTGCAAACTGCGAATTTTTGACGTTCTGTTCTTTTGGAACTATCGTATCTTTATAGCTTACATTTTTGTCGAAATGGTTCCACAGCTGAATCTGGGCTTCCTGTGTTCCAAGGGGTTGCATGGCGAGGGCTTTGGCGCCTTTGAAGCCGGGGCATACATCTGCGCAGTTTCCGCAGCCGGTGCAGTCAAGTACCGACACCTGAATACGGAATTTGAGGTCGCCGAACTGCTTTGCAGGGGTCGCATCGCGCAACGCGGTACCGGCAGGTATGCTGGCGGCCTCCTCCGCGTTCAGCAGGAACGGACGGATGGCGGCGTGGGGACATACGTAAGCACACTGGTTACACTGAATGCAGTTGTCGGGCAGCCATTCCGGCACGTTTACGGCGATGCCGCGCTTCTCCCACGAGGCGGTGCCCTGCTCGAAAGTGCCATCCTCATAGCCCTTGAAGATTGATACCGGCAGGCTGTTGCCTTCCTGTGCATTGATGACGTCCACAAAGCGGCTGATATACGCGGGACGGGTTGCATCGTCTGCCCCGGCAGACAGCTTGATGGATTTCCATTCGGCGGGGACGGTTATTTTCACCACGTGCTTACCCCCCGCATCCACAGCGGCGTAATTCCGGCTGACAGTCTCCTCGCCCTTTTTGCCGTAAGTTTTTTCGATGGCTTTTTTCATATGCTTCACTGCGTCATCATAGGGGATGACGTTGGTGATGCGGAAGAAAGCCGACTGCATGATGGTATTGGTACGTGGACCCAGACCGAGTTCCTCGCCCAATTTTGTGCCGTTAACGATATAGAAGTTGATTTCGTTCTCGGCCAAATAGCGTTTCATAGCGTCGGGCAAGCGGTGTTTGGTTTCTTCTTCGTCCCAGATGGAGTTGAGCAGGAACGAGCCGCCTTTTTTGAGACCTTTCAGCACGTCGTAGAGGTTGATGTATGCCGGGACGTGGCAGGCCACGAAGTCGGGCGTGGTAACAAAGTATGTTGAGCGGATAGGGCTGTCGCCGAAGCGCAGGTGTGAGCAGGTAAAGCCCCCCGATTTCTTGGAATCGTATTCAAAATATCCCTGACAGTATTTGTCGGTGGTCTCTCCGATAATTTTTATGGAATTTTTGTTGGCACCCACCGTTCCATCGGAACCGAGGCCGTAGAACTTGGCCTCGTAAATGTTGTCGGGCGATATTTTTATCTCTGCTTTCTGCGGCAGCGAGGTGTATGTAACGTCATCGTTGATGCCGATGGTGAAGCGGCTTTTGGGTTCCGGCAGTTCGAGGTTTTCATAGACGGCCAGAATCTGCGCGGGGGTGGTATCTTTGGAGCCGAGGCCATAGCGTCCGCCGATGATGAGCGGTTTACATTCGTCGGGGATGTCTTTGCAAGCCGCGAAGGCTTCTACCACGTCCAAATAGAGCGGCTCGCCATTTGCCCCCGGCTCTTTGCTGCGGTCAAGCACCACTATACGTTTTACGGTCTCCGGAATTACCTCTCCAAGATATTTCACCGAGAACGGGCGGAAGAGGTGGACGGCTACAAGACCGACTTTTTTGCCCTGCGAGCGCAGATAGTCAATAGTTTCACGGATTGTCTCCGTAACGGAGCCCATTGCGATGATGATATTTTCGGCGTCGGGCGCTCCGTAGTAGTCGAAGGGGCGGTATTGGCGACCGGTAATTTTGCCGATTTCGGCCATATATTCGGCCACGATGTCGGGAACGGCCTCATAGTAAGGGTTGACGGCTTCCCGCGACTGGAAGAAGATATCGGGGTTTTGGGCAGTGCCGCGTGTAACGGGATGTTCAGGATTGAGGGCACGGCGACGATATGCAGCCAGCGCTTCATAATCAATCAGCGGACGATAGTCGTCCATGTCCAAGTACTCGATTTTCTGTATCTCGTGGGATGTGCGGAACCCGTCGAAGAACGAGAGGAACGGCACCCGCGACTTTATGGTGGCCAAGTGCGACACCCCCGCAAGGTCCATTTCTTCCTGCACCGAACCGGCAGCCAGCATCGCGAAGCCGGTTTGACGGGTGGCATAGACGTCCGAATGGTCCCCAAAGATGGAGAGCGCTGACGACGCCACAGCACGTGCACTCACATGGAACACGGTAGGCAACAGCTCGCCCGCAATTTTATACATGTTCGGAATCATCAGCAGCAGCCCCTGCGATGCCGTATAAGTGGAGGTTAGCGCCCCCGATTGCAGCGAACCGTGAACAGCGCCCGCCGCACCAGCCTCACTCTGCATCTCGGCTAACCGAACCGGCCGCCCGAACAGATTGAGCTTCTTCTTGGCCGCCCACTCGTCAACATATTCCGCCATGGTCGAGGACGGGGTTATCGGGTAGATACAAGCCACTTCGCTAAACATATAACTCACATACGCTGCCGCATAATTGCCGTCGCATGTAACGAATTTCTTCTCTTTTGCCATCTATTTAAATTTTATCGTAATTCTACAATACAATCAGTTTTTACAATCAAAAATACAAAGGTAGTGCTTTTTCCTGAAACAGCGCACATAACACAGAAAAAAAATGGACTTGCCTTAACCTTGAACTCAGTTTCCACGTTTTCACGTTGCATCCGGCAACAGTCTGATTTCGTTTATAAGTTTTACGGTAGAACAGCAATTATTTTCATCTATTGTCGATTTTCAAATATAATTTGTATCTTTGCAAAATGAAAACTCAAATATTAATGGAAACTCGAATATTTATCATGTGCGCTGTGGCAACGGCTATGTGTTGCAGTCAGGCGTGCAAAGAGGGCGAAAAAGCGACGATTGTTACCCCTAACGCCGTTCAATTAGAATGGGCTAACGCAGAGGTCGGCGTGATGTTTCACTATGATATGCAGGTCTATCAGACCGACTATCAGTGGCGTAAGTGGGGAACGCACCCGCCGGCGGAGATTTTTAACCCTTCCGA
>JAISSS010000087.1 GCA_031272965.1 Bacteroidales bacterium
CTCAATTTCTCAATGAACTCTTTTCTTGTACCCCCACGTTTTTCGTGAAAGCGGGTGCAAAGATAGAGACTTTTTTAATACCAAAAACAAAAATCTCAAACTTTTTTCCACTTTTTTTACCCCACCCGCACAACTCATTGCAATACACCTATTTACAATGTTAACCAATTTGGTAACATTCAAGAGGATTTCAGAGCCGCATTTTTACTCCGGCAGTTAACCAGAATCCGGGTGTAGGAACATTGCCCCAATCGAAATATCGAGTATTGTACAGGTTATTGGCGTTAATATGGATGCTACAGTCGCCAAAGTCATAATTGAGCCGCATATCAAGTGTTGTAAATGCGGGATAGCCGTCGAACTCACCCGTCGCCGTATAATTTTCGTACTTTTCGTAGGTTCCCATACGTTTTTGCAGCCGGAAGAACCAGTTGGCCGACAGATTCCCGACGATGCGGTGGTTGACCCCAACTACCAACTTGTCGCGCAGGTAGTTTATAGCATTTGCCGATTGTGAAATCAGACCGTTAGCATCATAATTCTGCCACAGGCGGGTGTAGGCCACCGACAGTACGCTATGGTTGCCAAGCATCGGGGTAATCCTGTTCAGGCGGAAGCGGATATTCGCATCGATTCCCTGTGTATTCACTTCGGTGATGTTCGACGAAGTGGGTTTATCTGTCGGCAGTTCTTTTATCCAGTCAATCATGTCGCGCCCCCATAGCAGAAATCCGGTAATGGAAGCGTCAAACAACGGGGTGTGGTATCCGGCGCTGAGGTCGAATGATTCCGACTTCTCAGGCAGCAGGTTTTCATTAGCCTGATGGGTGGCTGTGTTGTAGAAGAGTTCGGTGAATGTGGGCATTCGTGTTGATTTGCTCCAGGAGGACGTGAATTTTACGGCTTCAACAGGGCGATACGAGGCGCTCAGCGAGGGGTAGAAGCCATATTCGCCGCTTCGGAACGTGTTGTGGTTCATCAGTACGCCAGCCGAGACGAGCCATTTGTTCAGCCTTACCGTATGTTCCAGCGTGAGGCTGCTGTTGGAGCGGTCATACCATGCGGAATAGCGACCATGCGGCCGTGCCATTGCTTTTCCCAGCTTGCTGCTCAGCATATCTTCCTGACGCCATTCGCCTCCCAATCCGGTTATTCCCAATCGGGAGACGTATTGCAACACGAGATTGGCGCCGTAGGTATCGCCGCGGTGATAATTGCGTTCCCACGGGATGTCCTTTATGAGGTCGAACTGGTCTAAATGTCGATTCCAGTAAACTGTGGGAATTATTTTCAGAGCGCCATTACCGAGCTGTCCGTTTATGGCGCCGTTGTATGAACTTGTTTGTTCATACTGGTCGGGCCAGGCAGGTGTATAAAACGAGTTGGCGCCATACCTCTTATTATTATAGCCCAGCAATATGCCGATTTTTGAGGATGTATTCCATTGCAGGGCGGTCTCCCACAGCAGGTTATACATGTCGTAGTCGGTGTTGTGCGTGTAGTTCAGGGTAGTATCCACATACCCGCCGAGTATGGATACGCTGTACTTGTCGGTCTTGGTGCGGCCGGTGAATCCGTCGGACGCCTTATATCCTGCCGACAGGCTATGGGTAGCGATACCTGTTTTAGCGGCGCCGCGCACTTCGAGTTCTTTGAGGTTATACATACCCGCTTCCATGCTGGCATATACCCGCTCTGTGATTTGTTTTTTAGTGATTACATTAATTCCGCCGGAGAAGGCGCTGGCTCCGAAAATCAGGGCTGAGGGACCCTGTACAATTTCTATTCTTTCGATGTCGGAGAGATTGACGGGCAAATCCAGGCTGTAGTGTCCCGTCTGAGGGTTGGAGAAGTTTACTCCGTTGATTAGGATGGCAGTTTGGTCAAAAGAGCCGCCACGAACAGATACGTCCGCCTGGACGCCGCGACCGCCCCGTTGCAGGACGTCCACATTCGCGACAAGCGACAGCAGTTCGCCGACAGTCCGCACCGGCGCCTGCTCTATTTGCCGTCGGGTGATAACAGTTACCGGCTTGGGCGTCTGTGCCACCGGCAACTCTACCCGTGAGGCCGTTACGACAACCTCGTCAAGCTCCTGTTCTGTCTCCAATTCGCTGCGACTGACCACGGATACTTCCTGGGCATGCGCCTTTACCAAATAGGCAAATGTCAGCATGTTTGCTGTCATCACGCCAATACTTACAACCTTTTTCAGGCTGTTATACACACTGTAATGCTTGCGCGAAAACCGCTTAAAACGGACAGCGTGCGGGGTTAAAAACAACTTTCTTCTCATTTTTTGATGTACTTATAATTATAATTAAGGTGTTAAACATACAAAGGTAGTGATTTTTCCTGAATAATAACAAAAAGCTGCCACTTTAATCGCCAAAAGTAGCTGCGAATGAAAAAATCCCGTAACTTTGCAGTAAAAATGAGAATAGATATTTTAACAGTAATGCCGGAATTATTGGATAGCCCTTTCGGTCATTCAATATTGAAACGGGCAGCGATGAAAGGTGTTGCCGAGATTTGCGTACATAATCTCCGCGATTTTTCAGATGATAAACACCGACGCACCGACGATTATGCTTTCGGCGGCAGAGCAGGAATGGTGATGACTGTACAGCCGATTGATGCGGCGATAGCACATCTGAAAGCGCAACGAACTTACGACGAGATTATTTACACCTCGCCGGACGGGGAATTATTCGCTCAAAAAGCGGCAAACAGATTGTCCCTGCTTAATAATATTATCATTTTATGCGGACATTATAAAGGTGTTGACCAGCGCGTACGCGAGCATCTTATAACAAAGGAATATTCTATCGGAGACTACGTCCTTACCGGAGGAGAACTGCCCGCCGCTGTCATGGTTGACTGCATTGTGCGGCTGCTACCCGGCGCCATGTCAGACGAGACATCTGCTTTGACCGATTCTTTTCAGGACGGCCTGCTCAGTCCGCCGGTATATACTCGTCCTGCCGAGTACAACGGATGGAAAGTCCCTGACATACTGATGGGCGGCAACGAGCGCCAAATCAACGAATGGAACGAAAATGCCGCATACGAGAGAACGGCGCTGTTACGTCCCGATTTGTTGGAAGAGCAGACGCTCAAAAATACTTCTCAATCATCTTGATGAAACTTTCAGGGGCACGGCATGGTTTATTGGCGGCAGCATTGAAGAACACCAACACCACCTCGCCCCGATTGAGCAATTCCTGATTCTGATTATAAATCTCAGTCTTGAATACGAAGCGAACTTTAGGCAGTTCCTCCACAGTAGTGCGGATAGTGAGCATATCGTCGTAACAGGCTGGCTTCAGGTAGTTAATGGTAATGCTGCTACAGGGGAGATAGATACCCGAATCTTCCAGCTCCTTATATGTAAAACCGAGCTCCCGAATCATCTCGGTGCGTCCTATCTCATAGTAGCGCGGGTATTTGCCGTAATATACCACCCCCATCTTGTCGGTGTCCTCGTAATAAACGCGGACTTTCGTTTCAGAAATAAGCATTAATTCAGGATATTAAAACAGTTTATAATAAATCAATTCAAAATACGGGTCATTTGAACGGAGAATCAGGTTCTTTTGCCATGTGGCTGTATGTGAGCCGGTCGAGCAGCGATGGCCAGAACTTGCTGATGAATACTGACAGTTTACCCTCGACAAAGGTGAGGATTATTTTTCGCTTCCGTTTGCGGACGGCATTAACAATGTGTCGAGCGCATGTTTCCGCAGACATCATCTTTTCTTCGGCACGGGGTGTTTCGCCCTGGGCAGAGCCAGTAGCGGTGAGCGCCGATTTGCGGACGTCGGAAGCTGTGAAACCCGGCGCTGCGACTAATACATGCAGCCCCTTCTTCCTGTTCTCAATGCGCAGGGTGTCTAAGAAGCCCCGCACAGCGAATTTGGATGCAGCATACCCTGTACGTCCGGGCAGCCCTATGTATCCGGCAATGGAAATAATGCCTGCCACCGTTCCGCCTGTTTTCAGCAGATGGGGCAAAGCATATTTAGTGCAATATACTGTTCCCCAGAAATTTACGTCCATGAGCCGCCGCAGCACATCCAGATTAACGTCTTCAAAAATCGCCCGCATTGAAATTCCTGCATTATTAATCAATATGTCAATGCGCCCGAAATGAGCAACGGCAGCCTCAATAAGGCGGCAGCAATCGTCTTCCCTGCTGACATCGGTCTGACAGGTTAACACTTCCACCGGCAACTGCTGCTTCAGCTCGTCAAGCAGCTCTTTACGGCGGGCAGCTAATACGAGCTTACAGCCGTTGGCAGCAAATTCGCGGGCCAATGCCTTGCCGATACCCGACGAGGCGCCGGTAATCACCACTACAAGCTCGGTAATACTTCTCACTGTAATTGCGGTTTATAAGTATAGATAGCTGTCAGCGTTTCACACGCTCGCCGTAGCTGCGGTCGCGGGTATCCACTTTCACTATATCGCCCTCGGTGATGAAGAGGGGCACCATAATTTCGGCGCCGGTCTCCAATGTGGCCGGTTTCAATGCCGTTGTTGTGGCGGTATTTCCTTTTTCGCCGGGGACGGTTGCCGTAACTTCCATCTCCACATATGCGGGTAATTCGGCGGTCAGCGGCACTTCCTGGTCAGCATGGAAGTTTATTTCGACAATTTGACCTTCCTTCATCAGGTCGGCATTTTCGAGCATTTCAGGAGCAATGGTCAACTGCTCAAAGGTCTCGGTGTGCATACATACATACCCCATGTCGTCTTTGTAGAGGAACTGATAGGGGCGTCTTTCGATGCGTACTGTGTTGATTTTTACGCCGGAAGAGAACGTGTTCTCAATGACCTTTCCGGTCTTCACGTTCTTCAATTTTGTCCGCACAAACGCGGGGCCTTTACCCGGCTTCACATGTTGAAACTGCACAATTGTGTAAATCTGGTCGTTGTATTCGATACATAAACCATTTTTAAAATCTGCGGTTGTTGCCATAAAATATGATTTCTACTTTCTATATGATTTCTTAAAACGCTGCAAAGGTAGTAAAAATAATAATGCGACACACATTTGACGAAAAAAAAGCGGGACAGCGTTCATATACGGTTGCGCGTCATGCTGACAGTAGCCGAACCCACTTTTCCGCCTAACTGCGGATTCATTTTCGAGACCTTAACCCTGATGCTGGCTGCCAGTGGCGCAATTTCGAAGATGGCATCAATGATTCGGGTACAGACGTGCTCCAGCAGGTCTGAAGGGATAGCCATCTCGCGGCATGTTATGTCATAAACCGTCTGATAGTTCAACGCATCACTCAGCCGGTCGGTCTGTCCTGCGCGGCTACAGTCGCCCGATATGCGGACGCTCACTTTATACCGTCCGCCGATTGCCCGCTCACTCGGCCAGCAACCATGAAAGGCAAAAAAATCCATGCCTTTAAGCTCTATTGTATCGTTTGTTACCATTTCCGGAAATTTTGTGTTAATAAAACAGCTGAATTTTCAGCAAATTAACTTTTTTAAGTCATCAAAAACGGGTGCAAAGATAGTATTTTATACTTTTGTATTGAAATATTGTAAGTTGTATGAGCGAAAATATTCCGGAAAAAGAAATAACAGTAAAGAAAAATTTTATTCATCAGTTAATAGATGAAGACCTCAAGGAGGGTAAGAATGACGGCAGGGTGCATACGCGCTTTCCGCCGGAGCCTAATGGCTATCTGCATATAGGCCATGCCAAATCCATTTGTTTGAACTTCGGTACTGCCCAAAAATATGGCGGATTGACGAATCTGCGGTTCGACGACACCAATCCCTCGAAAGAAGATACGGAGTATGTAGATTCCATTCGGGAGGATGTCAAATGGCTCGGCTTCACATGGGACGACCGCGAATACTATGCTTCCGATTATTTCGACAGGCTGTATGTTTTTGCCATACAACTCATCCGTGAAGGCAAGGCATATGTGGACGACCAGAACGCAGAGGTTATAAGCGAACAGCGCGGAACCCCTACACGCCCCGGAACTGCCAGCCCTTTCAGAAACCGCTCTGTCGAAGAAAATATCGACCTCTTTACCCGCATGAAGGATGGCGACTTTAACGACGGCGAGCGTGTGTTACGCGCCAAAATCGACATGGCATCGCCTAATATGCACATGCGAGACCCCGTGCTGTACCGAATCATGAAAGTCCCGCATCACCGTACCGGCGACAAGTGGTGCATCTATCCGATGTATGACTTCGCACACGGTCAGTGCGACTACTGGGAAGGAATTACGCACTCCATCTGCACACTCGAATTTGAGGTACACCGCCCGCTCTATGACTGGTTTATTGACCAGCTGAAAAACAGCGACTATCGACCGCGTCAGATTGAGTTTGCCCGCCTCAACCTCACATATACGGTGATGAGCAAACGACTGCTGTTGAAATTGGTCAAGGAAGGGCATGTTAACGGCTGGGACGACCCGCGTATGCCAACCATATGCGGCCTGCGGCGACGTGGATATACCCCGGAATCTATCCGCAACTTCGCCGACAAAATCGGAGTTACCAAAGTTGACGGAACTATTGATATTGCCATGCTGGAACACAGCATTCGTGAAGATTTGAACAAACGTGCACAACGGGTGATGGGCGTAATTAATCCCCTGAAAGTGGTCATCACCAACTATCCTGCTGCCACGACGGAAGAAATTGACGCTATCAACAATCCCGAAAATCCTGACGCAGGTACCCGTAAAGTACCGTTCACCCGCGAGCTGTTTATCGAACGGGACGACTTCATGGAAAACCCGCCGAAAAAATTCTTCCGCCTGTCGCCCGGAGTGGAAGTGCGCTTGCGGTATGCCTATTTCGTCCGCTGTACAGATGTGGTGAAAGACGCCAATGGCAATATCACGGAACTCCACTGCACCTACGACCCCGCATCGCGCGGTGGAAATTCGCCCGACGGACGCAAAGTGAAAGCGACGCTGCATTGGGTGTCGGCAACTGATAATGTCAAGGCCGAAGTACGCCTTTACGACCGCCTGTTCACCACCGAAGACCCGCTGGCAGATAAGGATGGCAACTTCCTCGACTATATGAACCCTGATTCGCTGAAAACACTGCCTGAGTGTTACATCGAACCTTTCGTGAAAAACGCCCGCCCCAAAGACTCATTCCAGTTTGAACGGCTCGGCTATTTCACCATCGATTATGACAGCGTTCCCGAACATCTGATTTTTAATCGCACAGTGCCGCTGAAAGACACTTGGGCAGCCATAAAAGATAAAGAATAAGACGCGCTATTGGGCTTTTAACTGCCTGCTCTCGATTGAGGTCGGGCTTGTCATCTTGCGAATAGCTCGTCGTCTTTCTTGGATTTTCCTGACAGCTTCTTATTGTCTTTACAATAAGGAAACATATAATTCAGATTCGGAAAAACAGTGTTGTTTCATAATTCCTTATTCTGTGCGGACAGTTGGGCAAGGTGGGAAATTTTAGACAGAAATTTTAAAATTTCCGGCATCGTCCGGTTACAACGTATTTTTTTTCTTTCTACCTTTGTCTCGTAACTTTAATTTTTATATTATGTACAAACTGAATTTTATAACTGTCGCGTTAGTTATTTTCCTGCTTGCTGTAGGCTACGGCGCTCAGAAGTACAGCGCCTTCCCCGATATTGATGTTGCAACCGTAAACACTGCAACTGCCACTTACAGCCAACCCGCGGCAGTTTCCGACTGTGAATCATGTCTTGACAGCATACATACGACATTATGTTTTAAGCAGCGATATGAGATAGCCGAGTTGTTATTCGAGAAATCGGTAGCGGTAGTGAGCGCGGACGATTCATTCTGGGATATTTCTTTTCGGACAATCAGAGGCTGTTCGCTGGCTTCCATGACATTCAACACGGAAGGTATGCCTCGTAACGAGGTTATAGCCCTCTACTTGGACAGTCTGAAATACACACCGGAACAGGCGCTTGAGGACTACCGTACTTATATTCGTATCCTAAAATCCGAAAAAGAAAGGTGTTTGAGGTGTATAAACACGGAACTTGCCAAAGGCGATTCGTCAAAATATGCAAAACGTCCGATTGTTATGTACACTTTTATGGCGCCATGGAAATCATACATTGGCCCGCCATGGAACGCAAACGAACTGGATTTCCTAAAAATATTCGCAGAATTTGTCCTGCGCGACGACGAGGACGTTTTACCCAACGGCATACGGGTATATGCGTGGCTTAAAGACGGGGAAAAACTTCCGGCTGATGCCGAACGTTACGGCAACATAACCAAAGATGGTATCGCAGGCACGATACCGGGACTTGGACAGTAACAGTATGGCATGATAACAGCACGGTTATAAAGGGATTTGTCCTGCTCAATAACGGAGACATCATGCCGTCAGGCAGCAGAGTAGCCGCATATCAAAGGCATGGGAAGCGAATCTCCAAATACAGTGCAAAATAAATACCCTGCACCATAGTGTTGGCAAACGGCAGCAGCCAAAAAAGTTCTTGCAGGATATAAACTTAACTGTCAGCCCGTTGCACGGCGGCAGGCTGATTTTTACGAAACAGATATGAGCAGGATTAAAATATTGTGTATCAGTACGTTATTAATGGTAGCGGGAGCCTGTTCAAAGGCATACTATTCGCCTGAAATAGAGGCTGTACTGAAACAGGCAGGCAGTAACCGCGGCGAGCTTGTGAAAGTTCTTGAACGTTACAGCCTGGATCCTGACGACAGCCTGAAACTGCGGGCGACAGAGTTTCTCATTGTGAACATGCCCGGCAAGTATTCGGAGTATTACGATGCGCCATGGAACGATGTGGCCACGATGCGAATGCGGTGGACAAGCTCGTCGAACAAGCGGATGGTGATGGACACATTTGGCATTGACGAACCGGTTATTGAAGACGACGTTACGAACATCACAGCGGACTATCTGATTAACAATATTGAGCTGGCATTCAAGATGTGGCAAAAACGGCCATGGTGTAAACATGTTACATTTGAGACATTCTGCGAAGAGATTTTGCCATACCGTATCAGTACCGAGCCACTTGAGAATTGGCGGGCCAAAGTGATTGCAGGGTTCGCCGATATGGATACGTTCATGAACAGGCCCACGACTACGGCGGTTGAAGCCTGCTCACGTATCAATGACCTGCTGCCACGATTCAAAGTTGAGAAAGATTTCCCGCCGATGAGTTATTCTCAAAGTATGGCCTCCACACGCGGGCCGTGTGAAAATATTGCTGCATTTACGGCCTTTGTGATGCGGGCGCTGGGGATTCCCGTTACCTGTGATTTTGTCCATCAGTGGGTGGAGCGGTCCACCGGCCACAGCTGGAACAGCGTATGCGACAGCACCGGCCGCCACATCTCGTTTATGGGCGCAGACACCAATCCATACGTTAAACATCAAGGCACAGCCCTGCTGAAAAGCAAGGCCTTCAGACACACATTCGCTCAAAACCGCGTATTGCGGCACACAAATACAGACAACATTCCTGCGGTGTTCCTTGACTCCAATATGGTTGACATTTCATGGGAACACGATGATTGCGTTGATATTCAGACTGTTACAACGATGAAACCACCACAGGACGCCGAGTATGCCTGGCTTGCGCATTTCAATTTTGCGTTTCGGGATTGGGAAATTGCCGCTTACGGACACATTGACGGCGATACCCTGCGGTTTCCCAAAGTTGGCCGAAACGTGCTGTATCTGCCTGTGTATTACTCAAATAGACTTATATCATCTGCCGGAGCGCCACTGTTTGTCCGCAGCGACGACAGTGTCAGCATTTTTGAACAGGATACGATAACGGTTGCTGTTTCATTGTCGAAGGTAATTTATCTGTCGGAAGAGTGGCTGTTCCGCATGGTTGGCGGGGAATTTCAGGGGGCCAACAAGCCGGATTTCTCGGATGCGGTAACGCTGCATGTCATCAGCCG
This sequence comes from Bacteroidales bacterium, assembly GCA_031272965.1. GTDB lineage: Bacteria > Bacteroidota > Bacteroidia > Bacteroidales > Prolixibacteraceae > JAISSS01. The sequence goes on from JAISSS010000087.1 coordinate 9,948, forward strand.
CAGACCTGAATACGACTGGAATTATGCCCAATCTGTTTCCGACATGACATTCCGCTATGTTCGCTATTTAACACCGATGTGGGGCAGTTGCAATGTGGCCGAAATTGTTCTTACTGACCCTGCCGGACGCCCATTAACCGGACGCCCGTTCAGTCCGTCGCCACCGTATGACAACCTGCCGGACTGGTCATTTGAAAAGGCTTTCGACGGTGATGTAGCTACTTTTTTCGATTCCGGCGACCATAACTGCTCATGGGTAGCCCTTGACCTCGGCGCACCACGCATTGTGGCCGATATTCGCTATGCGCCGCGCACCAAGTATAAGGCTGTCAGCACAGCGGATAATTTTGAGGTGCAATACTGGACGGGACAGGACTGGCAACGACAAACCATAAAACCCGATGCCAGCGGCTCACTGCAGCTACGCATCCCTGAAAACTCACCCTGCTGCCTCTACAACAAAACCGAAAAGATGGCAAGTCAACTCTTCGTTGTCGAAAACGGCAAGGTAAGATGGCTGTAAACGATTGAGAAAGTGAGGAAATTTGTTGCAAATACAGTACTTATTACGGAAAATTTTTCACTGTATCGTAAAAAAACATTACCTTTGTGCTGTTTTTACAGTAAATTATGTTACTAATTGACGGAAAGAAAATAGCGGCTGAGATAAAAGCCGAGATTGCCGCACAGACGGCTGCAATTGCTGCAAAGGGGGGGAAGGTTCCCCATTTGGCGGCAGTATTGGTCGGGCATGATGGCGGCAGTGAGACATACGTAGCTCACAAAATAAAAGACTGTGCAGAAGTGGGGTTCCGTTCCTCGTTAGTGCGCTTCGACGACGACGTCTCCGAAGAACGTCTGCTGGCCGAAGTTGCCCGCCTCAATGACGACAGCGATGTGGACGGATTTATCGTGCAGTTGCCGTTACCCGAACACATATCAGAACAAAAGGTCATTGCCGCCATCAATCCGCGAAAGGATGTGGACGGATTCCACCCCGAAAATATCGGGCGCATGGTAGCCGGACTGCCCGCGTTCCTGCCGGCAACGCCATACGGCATTACCGAACTCATCCGCCGTTACCGAATCCCCACCGCAGGCCGCTCATGCGTGGTACTGGGACGCAGCAACATCGTGGGACGACCGGTCAGCATCCTCATGTCACAAAAAGAGATGAACGCAACCGTTACTGTGGCTCACAGTCGCACAAAAGATATTGAACAATTGTGCAAATCAGCCGACATTATCATTGCCGCGCTTGGTCATCCGGGATTCGTGCGGGCCAACATGGTGAAAGACGGCGCCGCTATAATTGACGTTGGCACCACCCGCGTAGCCGACCCTGCGGCCAAAAACGGGTGGCGGCTCAAAGGAGATGTCGATTTCGACGCCGTAGCCCCCAAATGCGCATGGATTACGCCGGTGCCGGGTGGCGTCGGCCCGATGACGCGCGTGGCGCTGCTAAAAAACACTTTACTGGCTGTTTCCAAAAACGAAATATAAATTTAACCTTTATATAAAGATGAAGCATTATACATTTAAAAAAGTTTTTATTGGGGCCATGTTTTTATTGGCCGTCGCGTGTTCAACCGTGCCATTAACCGGACGTCGTCAGTTGCTGCTGATGCCTGAATCAGAGGTTGTCAGCTTGAGCCTGACGAGTTACAGTTCGTTCCTTGAGGAGAACAAGCTGTCGTCGAACACCACGCAGGCTGACGCCATAAAGCGCGTAGGTGCCCGCCTCTCAAAAGCCGTCGAGGAATATCTCCGGCTAAACGGCCTCGAAAAAGAGATTGCCAACTTTCAGTGGGAGTTCAACCTCGTGGAAAGCGACGAGGTGAACGCCTGGTGCATGCCCGGCGGAAAAGTGGTGTTCTACACGGGCATCCTGCCCATTACACAGGACGATACCGGCATCGCCGTAGTCATGGGCCATGAAATCGCCCATGCTGTCGCCAAACACGGCAACGAGCGTATGAGTCAGTCAATGATGGCCGAGTTAGGCGGAACAGTGCTCTCCGAAGTCCTGCAGACCAAACCCGCCGCAACGCAGGCGCTGTTCACAACCGCCTACGGATTGGGAACTCAGGTGGGCGTTCTTCTGCCATTCTCCCGCAAACACGAATCCGAAGCTGACCATCTGGGGCTGATATTTATGGCTATGGCCGGATATGACCCGCACGTGGCCGTATCGTTCTGGCAACGAATGGCCTCCGCCTCCAGCGGCAGCACATCCGAGCTGCTCAGCACGCACCCCTCCGACAACCGCCGCATCGCCGACCTCGAAAAAGAAATGGACGAGGCCATGAAATACTACAAAGCGCAGTAATGTGGCGATTTTATTACTATCTTTGCAAATTATTTCTTCAGAGACAGTAATAAAGATGAGTAATATAACAGAACTAAGCGAACAGGAAATTATCCGGCGCAACGCGCTGCAACAGTTGCGGGCACTTGGCATAGAGCCGTATCCGGCCGCCGAATTTCCCGTTAACGCCAAAGCCGCCGACATCCGCGCCGGATACTCTCCTGAAAGTGGCAATTTTCAGGATGTCATCATCGCCGGACGCCTGATGAGTCGCCGGATTATGGGCAAAGTATCGTTTTCGGAGCTACAGGACGACACCGGAAAAATACAGCTGTATATCAGCCGTGACGACATCTGTCCGACCGATGACAAGACCCTGTATAACGAGGTATTCAAAAAACTGCTCGACATCGGCGACGTAGTCGGAGTGCGCGGCTTCGTGTTCCTCACGCAGGTAGGCGAATTGTCGGTACATGTGAAAGAGCTGACTCTTCTCAGCAAATCGTTGCGTCCGTTGCCAGTGGTTAAGGAAAAGGACGGCGTAGTTTATGACGCCTTTACCGACCCCGAACAGCGGTACCGCCAGCGCTACGTTGACCTGATTGTTAATCCTGCGGTGAAAGACACCTTCATTAAGCGGGCAAAAATTATTAACACCATGCGCGAGTTCTTCAATGAGCGCGGTTATGTAGAGGTAGAAACGCCGGTGTTGCAGCCGATTCCCGGAGGGGCGGCTGCACGTCCGTTTATCACCCACCACAACGCGCTGAACATCCCGCTATACCTGCGTATTGCCAACGAGCTGTACCTGAAACGCCTGATTGTTGGCGGCTTTGAAGGTGTCTATGAGTTCGCCAAAGACTTCCGCAACGAGGGCATGGACCGCACTCACAACCCCGAATTTACCGTCATGGAAATCTATGTGGCCTATCGGGATTACCGCTGGATGATGGATTTCACGGAGGAAATGCTGGAACGGGTAGCAATCGCCGTTCACGGAACTACCCGTGTGCAGATGGGCAATAACACCATAGACTTCCGCCGTCCCTACCCGCGCGTTACCATGTATGAGGCCATAAAAACCCATACAGGATATGACGTTGCGGATAAAACCGAAGACGAGTTACGCCAGATTTGTGCGAAGCTCGACATCCCCACCGAGCCCGCCATGGGCAAGGGGAAACTGATTGACGAGATATTTGGAGAGAAATGCGAAGCACAGTATGTTCAACCGACGTTTATTATAGATTATCCCGTCGAGATGTCTCCGCTCACCAAGAAACACCGCTCTACGCCGGGCCTGACCGAGCGGTTTGAGTTGATGGTCAATGGCAAGGAATTAGCCAATGCCTACTCCGAGCTCAACGACCCCATAGACCAGCGCGACCGCTTTGAGGAGCAGCTGCGACTGTCGGAAAAGGGCGACGACGAGGCCATGTTCATTGACCATGACTTCCTGCGCGCCCTCGAATACGGTATGCCGCCCACATCAGGAATGGGCATCGGCATCGACCGCCTCACAATGGTGATGACCAACAGCCCCTCAATTCAGGACGTGCTGTTTTTCCCCCAGATGAAGCCCGAAAAGAAAACGCCAGCCGCCGACCCTGACGAGAAATTCGCCGCCTTAGGCATACCTCCGGAATGGATTGAGGTAGTGCGCAAATTAGGCTTCTCCAAGACTGACGCTCTCAAAGAGGCCAAGCCAGGTAAGCTCTTTAATGACCTCTGCGGATGGAACAAGAAAAACAGGCTTGGCCTCGAAAACCCCACTATGGCCGAAGTAACTCTGTGGCTTAGTTAACTGATTCCTGCAAATGACTTTAAAACCAAGAATAACCGTCATCGGAAGCGGTAGCTGGGCAACGGCCATAGCAAAACTCCTGATGAACAATACAAAACGTATAGGCTGGTTTTTCCGAAATCCGGAAAATATTGAGCTGTTCCGGCAATATCACCATAATCCGAGCTACCTGAGCGGACTTGAGTTCGACGTCCGCCGTATTGACTTCTTCGACGACATCAATGCCGCTGTTAAAAACGCTGACATTTTGGCGCTTTGCATCCCGTCAGCGTTCTTGGAATCAACATTGACACCGTTGAACACAGGGTTGAGCAATAAATGCATAATTTCCGGCGTCAAGGGAATTATTCCTGAGCGCAATCTACTTGTGGCACAGTACCTTAATCAGCAGTTCAACGTGCCGTTTGAACGGATATGTGTGTTAGCAGGACCATGCCATGCCGAAGAAATCGCGATGGAACGCCTGTCATATCTCACTGTTGCCTGCCCTGATATGCAGCTGACGCACAACATCGCCAATATGCTGAATTGCAGTTATTTGCGTACACCCATGTCAGACGACATCTTTGGAACAGAATACGCATCGGTGCTGAAAAATGTCGTGGCTATTGCCTGCGGAATCGTAAACGGGCTCCGCTACGGCGATAATTTTCAAGCTGTCTTAGTGGCAAATGCTATTCAGGAAATTGAGCGGTTTGTGAACAAAGTTCATCCTGCACAGCGCGACATCAAAAGTTCAGCCTACCTTGGAGACCTGTTAGTAACAGCCTATTCACAGTTCTCCCGCAACCGCACTTTCGGCGTCATGATTGGGAAGGGCTATTCCGTCCGCACAGCGCAGCTCGAAATGCACATGATTGCCGAAGGATACTACGCCACCAAATGTATTCATGAAATCAACCGCCTCCACAACGTTGACATGCCAATTTGCGAAGCCGTTTACAATATCCTCTGCGACGGCGCCTCACCGGCCCACGAAATTCATATACTTACCGAAAAAATGAAATAGTCAGTAGCCGAAGTGAACAGACGCATTGGTACAGCTGCAAGCATCTCGAAACTCTATACCAAAAATTAATATTGATGGTCAGGAATTTTTGTGTAATTTTGCAACTCAATTTAAAAAGATGAGCATTTTAAAGATAGCTATACAGAACAAAGGGCGGTTATATGAGGACACGATGAAGCTGCTTGACGAGGCCGGTATAAGTTTCTCGTTGAAAGGCAGGGAATTAATCGCCTCCGCAAAGAACTTTCCGTTGGAGGCACTGTTCCTGCGCGATGACGACATCCCTCAAACGGTAGCCGACGGCGCTGCCGACATAGGCATTATCGGCGAGAACGAGATGCTGGAGAAAAAACAGACAGTAGAAATCGCCAAACGCCTCGGATTCAGCAAGTGCCGCCTGTCGCTGGCAATCCCCAAAGCGGAAGAATACAACGGTCTGACATGGTTTAACGGCAAAAAAATCGCCACGTCCTATCCGGTAATCCTGCATGATTTCCTGGAAAAAAACGGCATCAAAGCCGACATCCATGTCATTAACGGCTCGGTAGAAATCGCCCCCGGCATTGGATTGGCTGACGCCATTTTCGACATCGTCAGCTCCGGTTCCACACTCATCAGCAACAGCCTCAAAGAAGTGGAAGTAATTATACGCTCGGAAGCATTGCTCATCGCCAACCCGCAACTTGACGCTGACAGGCAGGCATTACTCAATGAGCTGATTTTCAGGCTCGAATCGGTGCAACGTGCCGAAGGCAAAAAATACATCCTGCTCAATGCACCAAATGACAGAATCGCCGAAATTTCGGCAATCCTGCCCGGCATGAAAAGCCCCACTGTTACCCCGTTAGCCGAAAGCGGCTGGAGCTCTATCCATTCTGTTATCGCCGAGAAGGAATTTTGGGAAATCATCGGTAAGCTGAAACAGGCCGGCGCACAGGGGATTCTT
>JAISSS010000135.1 GCA_031272965.1 Bacteroidales bacterium
GTCTGAAAAAGTCTCTCGCATATAACCTCTTGAAATTGACCCAGTTAACAATAGAATTGAGTATTGGCATATAGTCGTTGAATTGTTGAATTGTTAAATAGTTAAATATTTAAACATTCTGTTCCATTCTTCGACATGTTCTTCCGGGGTAGCCCAGGACGTAACGAGGCGGATAGCGGAACGGTAGCTGTCGATAGTTTCCCAATGGAAGAAATCGAACTTCTGTTCTAATTCTGTAATCATGCTGTTGGATAATATGGGGAAGAGCTGGTTGGTTTGCGGCGGCACCAGCATATCGATGCCACATTCGTTGAACGTGGCAGTCATTTGGGCGGCCATTTTGTTGGCATGTTTTGCGAGGCGGAAGAACAGCGTACTGTCAGGGGCGTTTTCCGGAGTTCTTTCAAACAGCCCCACAAATTGCGTTCCCAGCAGGCGGCCTTTGGCTAACAGTGCGCCGTGCTGTTTTATGTAGCGGCGAAATTCCGTGTCCAGGTCCGGCGTTGAGAACACGACTGCTTCCCCGAGCAGGGCACCGTTTTTTGTGCCGCCGATATAGAAGGCATCCACGAGGCGGGCAAATTCGGGCAGGGTTATATCGCAGGCAGGGGATGTTAATCCGGCGCCGAGTCGTGCTCCGTCGGCATAGAGTAGCAGCTTGTTGTGGCGGCAGAAGTCTGACAGGCGGTGCAGTTCTTCCCGCGTATAGACGAGGCCGGTTTCGGTGGGGAAGGATATGTAAACCAGTGCAGGCTGTACGCAATGCTCGTCAGGATGTTGCTGCAGGGCGGCGGCGACGTCCTCCGGCGTAACTTTGCCGTCACGGTCGGGAATAATCGTTACGCGGTGGCCGGTCGCTTCGATGGCACCCGCCTCGCGCATGTGGATATGTCCCGTGTTCACTGCCATAACAGACTGATAAGGCCGCAGCAGGTGGCTGATAACGATGGCGTTGGTTTGGGTGCCCCCTGACAGGATATATACCGGCGCGGCGGGCATCCCTGTTTGTGTGCGGATGAGCTCCATAGCTTGCAGGCTGTAGGGGTCGAGGCCATAGCCGTCCATCTGCTCCATATTGCTGTGTGCCAGAATCTCAAGTATGCGGGGATGTGCCCCTTCCGAATAATCGTTCTTGAAACTTATTTTATACATATATTGTTCACGGGAATTTGGGGAACTTTGAGAAATCGGGTTTTCTTTTTTCGAGGAATGCGTTCTTGCCTTCCTGGGCCTCATCGGTCAGATAATAGAGCAGGGTAGCATTTCCGGCGAATTCTTGAAGCCCTACCTGGCCGTCTATTGCGGCGTTGAAGCCGAGTTTGAGCATCCGCAGGGCTAAAGGGCTGTGTTCCATCATCTTGTGTGCCCAGGCCATGGTCTCGTCTTCCAAGTCGGGAAGCGGGACGACTTTATTGACCAACCCCATTTCCAGGGCTTCGGTGGCCGAATATTGGCGGCAGAGGAACCATATTTCGCGGGCTTTTTTCTGGCCCACGACGGCGGCTAAATATGCGGCGCCCAATCCGGCGTCAAAGCTGCCCACTTTGGGGCCTGTCTGGCCGAATATTGCGTTGTCGGAGGCGATTGTCAGGTCGCACACTACGTGCAGCACGTGGCCGCCGCCGATGGCATAGCCGTTGACCATGGCGATTACCGGTTTGGGCAGGCTGCGTATCTGGCGCTGCACTTCGAGGATGTTCAGGCGGGGAATGCCGTCCTTGTCGAGGTATCCCCCCCTGCCTTTGACCGACTGGTCTCCACCGGCACAGAACGCCTTGTCGCCGGCGCCGGTGAGCACGACCACCCGGATAGCCGAATCTTCCCTGCAAATCCGCAGGGCGTCGCCAATCTCGCAGACCGTTGTCGGCCGGAACGCATTGCGCCGCCGCTCGCGATTGATGGTTATCTTTGCTACCCCCTCGAAAAAATCGAACAGGATATCTTCATACGTTTTTATTGTTTCCCAATTTCTCATGTTCTTTTTACAGGTCTAATTCCTGCATAATGTCATCGATTTTTTTGCCTGCGGCGGCGTCAGCGGTCGCGAAGTCGGCGCGGGAACGCATAGGTGCAGGCACTTCAAAGTAGAACTTTATTTTCGGCTCGGTGCCGGACGGTCGCACGGAGATTTTCACGCCCTCTTCGGTGAAGAATTGCAGCACGTCGGCGGCTCCTTCCTGCGGTGTGGGTTTTGTGGCGCCGGTGAGCAGGTTTTTTTCGGTGCGGATGAGGTAGTCCTTGACCACGGCAAGGCGGCTGCCCCCCAGCATTTTCGGGGGATTTGTGCGGAAGTTAACCATCATTTGTTTGATTTCTTCCGCCCCTGTTTTGCCGGGGCGTACCACATATTTCATTTTTTCTTTTGAGAAGCCGTACTCTAAATAGATGTCGTGCAGCAGGTCCCAGAGGCTTTGGCCGCGGTCTTTTGCCCATGCGGTGATTTCTCCCATCAATGCGCACGATGATACGGCGTCTTTGTCGCGCACGAAGTCGGCCGGCATAAAGCCGAAACTTTCCTCGCCGCCGCCGATGTAGCGTTTTTTGCCTTCCAGCTCGCGCACCACTTCGGCGATATATTTAAAGCCGGTATAAACGTCGTAGCAGTCGATGCTGTTGCGGCGGGCTATTTCGGCGATTTTTTCGGTAGTAACTATTGTTTTTACGATAAACTCGTTGCCGGTGAGGGCGTTGCGTTCCTTGAGGCGGGTAACGATGTAGTAGATAAACAGCAGGGCGGTTTGGTGGCCGTTGAAGATGACGTATTCGCCGTTGCTGTTTCTGGCGGCCACGCCGATGCGGTCGGCGTCGGGGTCGGAGGCCATCACCACGTCAGCGTCCACGTCAGCGCCTTTGGCGGTGGCCATTTTCATGGCGGCGGGTTCTTCGGGGTTGGGCGAGACTACGGTGGGGAAGTCGCCGCTCACCACGTCCTGTTCGGGGACGTGTATGACGTTTTCGAAGCCGAAGGCTTTCAGGGCGTCAGGGACGAGGCGGACGCCGGTGCCGTGAATCGGTGTATAGACGATTTTCAGGTCTTTGTAGCGTCTGACCAGGTCGGGGGCCAGCGATACGGTTTTCACTTTGTCGAGGAAGGCGTCGTCTATGTCCTGGCCGATGCTCTTAATCAGGGCCGGGTTTCCGGCGAAGCGGATGTCTTGCGGGCGCACTTTTTGCACCTCGTTGATGATGTTTTTGTCGTGGGGTGCCACAATTTGCGAGCCGTCGCTCCAGTAGGCCTTATAGCCGTTGTATTCTTTCGGGTTGTGCGAGGCGGTAATGATGATACCGCTCTGGCATCCGAGATAGCGGATTGCGAATGACAGCTCCGGGGTTGGCCGCAGGGCGTCGAACAGATATACCTGAATGTCGTTTGCCGAGAAAATATCTGCGGATTTTTCGGCGAACAGGCGGCTGTTGTTGCGGCAGTCGTGGCCAATAGCCACTTTGACGGGCTGTCCGGCGAACACTTTTTTCAAGTAGTTGCTCAGTCCCTGGGTTGCGGCGCCCACCGTATAGATGTTCATGCGGTTCGTTCCGGCGCCCATAATGCCGCGCAGTCCGCCGGTTCCAAATTCGAGTATCTGATAGAACGAGTCAATAAGCTCGGCGGGGTCGTCCGCATCGAGCATCTGTTGTACCTGTTGGCGTGTTTGTGCATCATACGTGTCGCTCAGCCAGGCTTGTGCCTGTGTCCGCACGTTGTCGGGTATTTGTTGCGTTGTCATATATCGTTTTTTTAATTACAATCCGGTAAAAAATGCCGGATAGAATCCGGCATTAAGGTCATGTTTTTAAATTTACATAAAGCAAAATGATGTTGTGATGCTTACGGTTGCTTAATAGCGCCCGTCGGGCAAACATCCGCACAAGTGCCACATTCGGTGCAAATATCGGGGTCTATCCTGTAGATATCGCCTTCCGAGATTGCTTCTACGGGGCACTCATCAATGCATGTTCCACATGCGATACATTCATCTGTTATAACGTATGCCATATTTAGTTGTTTAAATTCAATGCAAATATACAACGATGTTTTCTAATAGAACATTAAAAAATCAATTTTTTTTCCTGAATTATTTTTTTTGATGGCTATACCACACACATATATCCGACAATCCACATGCCTGACAGTCCGGTGTTTTTGCCTTACAGGTGTAGCGGCCATGCAGGATGAGCCAGTGGTGGGCGTCAGGGATTAGCTCTGCGGGGAAGTTGGCGGTCAGTTGTCGTTCTGTCTCTAAAGGTGTTTTGCTGTCAACGGCTAATCCGAGGCGGGCGGCTACGCGGAACACGTGTGTATCTACGGCGAAAGCGGGGCGGTTATAGACTACGGCGGCGATGACGTTGGCGGTTTTGCGGCCCACTCCGGGCAGCCGCTGCAATTGTTCGACATCGTCAGGGACAATACCTCCGAACTCGGCCACGAGCATCTTTGCCATTCCGACGAGATGTTTAGCCTTGTTATTAGGATATGACACAGATTTAATATAATCGTAAACTTCAGCGGGTTCAGCGGCGGCCATCTGTTGGGGCGAGGCGAATCGCCGGAACAGGTCGGGGGTTACCATGTTCACGCGCTTGTCGGTGCATTGTGCGGAGAGAATTACTGCTACCAGCAGCTGAAACGGGTCGGCATAGTGCAGCTCTGTTTCAGGGGCAGGCATTGTTCGGGTGAAGTATTCAATGATGCGGTTATATCGTTCTTGTGTTGTCATCGCGGGAAATAGAGGTAGCAGATGAATATTGCGGCGGCCACGCCTGCGAAGTCGGCCAGCAGACCGCATGTAACGGCATAGCGGGTGCGCTTTATGCCCACCGAGCCGAAATAGACTGCCAGAATGTAGAACGTGGTATCAGTGGAGCCCTGTATTACCGAGGCTACGCGCCCCACGAAGGAATCGGCGCCGAAAGTGCTCATGGTGTCAACCATCATGGCACGGGCGCCGTTGCCGCTCAGCGGGCGCATGAAGGCGGTGGGCAGCGCCCCCACGAAGTCGGTATTTATGCCGAGTTTGGCGAAGCACCAGCCTGTTCCGTCAACGACCCACGTCATGGCGCCGGATGCCCGAAACAGCCCAATAGCCACCAGAATGCCCACTAAATACGGTATGATTTTTACGGCTACCCCGAATCCGTCTTTGGCGCCCTCGATGAAGGCGTCATACACGTTGACCTTTCGCCACACCCCCAGCGCCAGGAACAGGATTATTACCGAAAACAGGATTATATTGCCCGTTACTTTCGATATTATGGCGATTTCGTCTTTTGAGCGTCCCGCCAGCCCCCATATAATGGTGCCGATGAACAGGCACATTCCGCCGATGTAGGAAAGCACCACTCTGTCTAACAGATTGATGCGCTGGTAAGCGGCGACGATGAGCAGGCCGACTAATGTGGAGAAGAATGTGGCGATGAGGATTGGGATGAACACGTCGCCCGGGTCGGCGGCGCCCAACTGCCCGCGGAACGCCATAATGCTGATTGGCAGCAAGGTGAGGCCGGAGGTGTTCAGCACGAGGAACATGATTTGGGCGTTGGAGGCAGTATCCTTATTGGGATTTGAATCCTGCATCGCTTTCATCGCCTGCAGTCCCATCGGGGTTGCGGCATTGTCGAGGTTCAGCATGTTGGCGGCGATGTTCATGGCTATCGCCGCATGTGCGGGATGGTCTTTGCCGAGTTCGGGAAACAGCCGCCGGAAGAACGGTCGCACAGCATACGCGAACAGCCGTACAGCCCCGCCTTTCTCGCCTATCTTCATGATGCCCATCCACAGGGCAAGCACTCCGGTCAGCCCCAGCGATGTCTCGAAACCGGTCTTGGCCATATCAAAGGTTGAATCCATCATGGCCGCAAACACGTCAGTGTCGCCAAAAAACAGCAGCTTCACCAACCCTACCGCAAAGGCGACAACAAAAAAGCCAATCCATATATAATTTAACGCCATATTACTGTTACAGAATAAGTCGGATGCAAAAGTAAGACCTTTATCGCTATCGTAAATTAATTTATTGTTATTAAAAAAGACTGTAATATTAATTTATGGCGGCAGTGCGACATTGTGGTAAAAAAGAGAACACGCCGGAAAATTATGGCACAGACATTTTTCGGGGGTAAGTTATTCGGCAGCAACTTCCTTGATGCGAAATTCAAACCGCTTTGTCAGGCGCCGACGGAGTAGCCATACGAGGGTATAATATGGCGCCAGCGACGCCAATGCTGCAATGCCGCCGACAGTCTCGCTGCCGGTGAGAGCATATACGGCCGCCAGTGTTGCTACAAGCCACACAAACGGCAACACGTAGCCCAGCAGGATAGCGGTATAGCCCTGCGATTCGGAGATAATGATGTTGACCGGCTGTCCGGCCTGAAACTGTCCCGCTTTACAGGGGGCTTCAATTTCTCTGCCCGCATTATCAACAAATGTGCAATTCGTTTTAGCGGCGCAGGCTCCACAGGCGCTCGCAGTTTCAAATCGCACGGTTACGGTGGTGCCGGACGCCGACAGCACAACTCCTCTGTGAGATACTGCGCTCATTTTGCCGGTCTGCGTTTTTTAATGATGGCTAACTTGTCTATCGGGGCGTCTATCATGAAGGTATGACTGATTGCATCTATGCAGATTGCCACTTTATTCTTGCGATTAACGCTGACCAATTCGCCGCAGAGGCCTACGCAGGGGCCTTCGATAATTTCCACTGTCTGGCCTTTCCGCAGCATCTCGCGGGTAATGTCCACAACTATTTCGTCCTGGTTCAGCATTAATTTTAAGGCGGCAATCTGGCTGTCTCTGATGGGGATTGGTTTGCCTTCTTCGCACATGAAGCGCAGCACGTTATCGCGCTTGAGGGCGGCAATATAGTCGGCGCCGCGATTGGTAACACGGACGAACACGTAGCAGGTTACCACGGGCACGTCAATTAGTTTTTTGCGGTCGCTCCACTGCCGCAGCACTTTTTGTATTGGCAGGTAGGCTTCGATGCCGTCGTCGGTAAGGCTTCTGAGCACCTTTTTTTCGGCGCGGCTACGTACGCGCAAGACAAACCATTGTCGTTTATCTTCTTTATCCATTGAGGCTGCGCTATTTGAGGACTGCTGCAATTGCGATAGCAATAGAGGCGAATGTGCTGGAGATGCTGAGCCATGTGGTGATGTCGCTGCGGTTTTCGCGTTCCACTTTTTCGGGCACCACTATCTGGCTTCCGGGTTTCACCTCGGGGTAGCTGCGGAAGATAAAGTGGCGGGTAGAGCCGGTAGTGCCGTTGCTATATATCACATAGGTCTTACTTTTCTTGGCTTTGGGGGTGAAGCCGCCCGCATTGTTGATATAATGCTTCAGGCCGGCGCCGGTATAGGCTAATCCTACCGGATTTAACACCTCTCCATTGACCCATACTTCGCTGCTCTTTTCCGGCACATAGATAACGTCGCCTTCCTTGAGCAGGAAGTCATATTTTGAGCCGGGTTTTTTGATGATTTCCGGCAGTTGCAGTTCCAATTGGGTAATATCTTCCAACCGTATATTATATTTATCTATAGCCTCGTCGAGTTTTTCGGCGACGTCTTCGGCCTGTTTCAGAGCGAAAGGCGGGCGGCGGGTCAGGCGGGCGCCGTCGGCATCGGCGAATTCGGTGAGTCCACCGGAGCGGGTCAGCAGGTCGGATATGCGCTCTTTTTTATCGCTGATACTGTAGTCGCCAGGGTATTTCACCTGGCCTACGATGCTCACAGTTTGCTGCTCCCCGTAAGAGGGGGCACGGCGGATATAGACGTTATCGAAGGGTTCAAGAATGAACTGTTTGGCATCGTTGTCGAGGGCCAGGTCGCGGTTAACTTTGAACTGGTAGAGGGTTGCGCGTTTGCTGTTGAGTTCGGAGGCCTCGTCGTAGCTGTTACGGCGGGCCACTTCCACGTATGATTCGCTGGCGGCTTCCCGCATGCCTCCGGCGAGGAATATCAGGTCTTTGAGGGTCATATTTTTGCTGTAGCCAAATGCGCCGGGCATCATGACCTCGCCAAAGATGCGCACGGTCCGCGCCTCGCCGATGCTATAGACGTCTTTAATGACTACCTGGTCTTCCTTCCGCAGTTCGGGGTCGTTGGTTCCGGCCATTGCCGCGTCAATATCGAAAGGGATGATGTTGGTATATGAGGTGCTGTCGAGGCGCAGGATGAGGCCGCGCTGGCTGTAGTATCCCGCCTGCAGGCCGTCGGCTTTGCGAATCAGTTGGGCAACGGTCATCTTCGGGGCTAATGAATAGGTGCCCGGACGGAACACGGCGCCCTCAATACTCACGCGGTTCTCATAGAGGTTCAGTATGCTCTCGGCGCGTACCACATCGCCGTTGAGCAACTTCTCGGTCGTATAGCGCGCTTTCGGGATTTCGAGCAGCATTAATTGCCGGTCGGTATAGCGCGTAAGCAAGAGGCGCTGTTGGGCGGCATCGTCAGCAAAGCCCCCCGCAAAACTGAGCAGGCTTTCGAGGTTGTCGTTCTCTTTCAGCTCAAAGTAGGCTATGCGTTTGAACGCTCCGGCGGTCTGTACCCGTTTTTTGTAGGCGGGAATATAGATGATGTCCTCGTCGCGCAGAGACACGTTGACGGCGGTGTTGCCGTTCACAAGGTAGTCATAGACGTCAATCACGGCGTCCGTCTTGTTGTTGCGTATGAGTTTTATCTGGCGGAACGAGCCGCGTTCATTAGGCCCCCCTGACAGATAGAGGGCGTTAAATACGGACGCCGTAGCCGGGAGCGTATATGTACCGGGAGCATTGGCTTCCCCGATGATGTTCACTTTTATCGAGCGCACATTGTTTATTGATACGTCAGCAAAGGTTGTGGGACTGCTGCCTGTCATGGCGCTGTATATCGTTGTCAGGCGGGAGATGATGATGTCTTTGGCCTGCGAAAAGTTCAGTCCGGCCACTTTTATCGGCCCCAGTTCGAGGTCGGGAATCACGATTGCGCCGGTCTTGTCAACTGTCAGAGAATATGTGGCTTTGCTGTCACCCCACACGTTAATGAGTACGGCATCGCCGATGCTCAGGACATAGTCGGACGGAACGGGTATGTTAACCGACGGTTCAAATGTCAGATTGGTTTTATTAAAGAGGCTGAATCCGTAGGTCATTTGGTTGACTGACGAGGCGTGAACGGTGCCTTTTTGTGTGGTTTTTTCTTCTTCGGTGGGGGATTCTGTGCCCTCGCTTTCGGGCGTAGCCGTTGCTTTCTGTGCTGACATCCGCTTCACCATGTCATCAATCTGCTGTTGGCTGGCGCCACGTGCCCGTGCCGCTTTCACGGCTTCGTCTATGCTTAAGCCGCTGTTTTTCAGCGCGTTTTCTGCCTGCTCCACTTGAGAATCCGAAAGCGTCTTCACGTCAACGTTCTGTACCTGGGCTGATACCCCCAGTCCCATGCTCATCAATAAGGTTACTGATATAAACCTTCCAATATGTTTGTACATCTCTATCTTTAAATTTAGCCGCAAAGATATAAAAACTTTCAATACGACAATAAATTAACGTAAAGAAAGACATTCTTGCAGGATTTTTCTCTGCTACGGTTATATCAGTCTTAAACAGATATTATTTGCATAACAGGGGACATTCGGGCAGAACGAAAAACGACGCATTACCGGAAGGAATGCGTCGTCAGACAATTTATTTTGGTTATAAAAAAAATGACATTTAGCGGCGGTCGCGGCGGGGACGGCTGTCGTCGCGGCGGGGGCGCTCATCGCGGCCCTCACGACCGCCGTCGCGTTCACGCCGTTCACGGCCTTCACCGCGCGGCCGACTTTCGCGTTCCACGTAACCTTCCGGTTTGGGCAGCAATACGCGGCGCGAGAGGCGCAGTTTGTTGTCGCGTTCCAGTTCGAGCAGTTTCACCTCGATTTCCTGCCCTACTTTCAGGACGTCTTCCACATTTGCCACGCGCTCCCAGCTGATTTCGGAGACGTGCAGCAAGCCTTCTTTTCCGGGCAGTATCTCTACGAAAGCGCCGAAAGAAGTGATGGATTTGATTTTACCCTTATATATTTCGCCGACTTCGGGCAATGCCACGATTTTCTTGATGCGTTCTTTGGCCGCATCGAGGGCCTCCTTGCTGAGGGCGGCGATTTCCACGTAGCCGTGCTCGTCATCCTCGTCAATGACGATAGTGGTTTTGGTCTCTTCCTGCAGCTTCTGGATGTTCTTGCCGCCGGGGCCGATAATGGGGCCAATCATATCTTTGGGGATAGTAACGGTCTCCACACGCGGCACGTTGGGTTTGTATTCGGGACGCGGTTCGGCGATAACTTCGAGGATTTTGCCGAGTATATGGGCGCGTCCCTGGCGGGCCTGTTCGAGGGCCTGTGCCAGCACGTCGTAGGAGAGGCCGTCAACCTTTATGTCCATTTGGGTGGCGGTGATGCCGTTGGTGGTTCCGGCCACTTTAAAGTCCATATCGCCGAGGTGGTCTTCGTCGCCGAGGATGTCTGACAGTATGGCGTATTTATCTGAACCTTTGTCGGTAATCAGCCCCATTGCGATGCCCGATACGGGGCGCCGCATTTTTATTCCGGCGTCGAGCATGGCCATCGTTCCGGCGCATACGGTTGCCATAGAGGAGGAGCCGTTTGATTCGAGGATGTCGGAGACCACGCGCACCACGTAGGGGAACTCTTCGGGCACCATGCGCTTGAGGGCGCGATTGGCGAGGTTGCCGTGGCCTATTTCGCGGCGGCTGAGGCCACGCGGGGTCTTGGGTTCACCTACGCTGAAGGGCGGGAAGTTGTAGTGCAGCATGAAGCGGTCAACGCCCTGCTCGGTAACGCCGTCAATGATTTTCTCGTTGAGTTTGGTGCCCAGCGTAACGGTAGAGAGCGATTGGGTCTCACCGCGGGTGAATATTGCGGAGCCGTGTGCGCAGGGCAGGTAATCCACCTCGCCCCAGATAGGGCGTATTTCGGTGGTTTTTCGCCCGTCTAAGCGGACGCCCTCGTCAAGAATCATGCGCCGCATGGCTTCTTTTTCCACGTCGTGGTAATATTTCCGCACCAGCATTTCGGCCACTTCCGGCTCGAAGCCTTCTTTCTCGGCATTCTCGGCGAGGTAGGCTTCTACGTACTGGTCAACGAGCTCGGCGAACAGTTGCATGCGCAGTTGCTTGTCGGCGTTCAGTTGGCGGGCGATGTCGTAGCATTTCTGGTAGAGGTCGTCGTGAACTTTCTGTTTGAGTTCCTCGTCGTTCACCTCGTGGCAGTATTCGCGTTTCGGCTTTCCGGCTTCTGCGGCCAGCTCTTCCTGCACTTTGCAGTGGATGCGGATGGCGTCGTGGGCGAACTTTATGGCGGCCAGCATGTCGTCTTCGCTGACCTCGTCCATTTCGCCTTCCACCATCATGATGTTGTCGTAGGAGGCGCCGACCATGATGTCGATGTCGGCCTCTTTAAGCTGGGCGGCGGAGGGGTTAATGATGTGTTTGCCGTTGATGCGGGCCACCCGGACTTCCGAGATGGGGCATGTGAAGGGCACGTCCGAGACCTGGATGGCGGCGGAGGCGGCTAATCCGGCTAACGAATCGGGCATGACGTTCTCGTCGGCAGAAATCAGGGTAATCATCACGGCCGTTTCGGCGTGGTAATTTTCGGGGAACAGCGGCCGCAGAGCGCGGTCCACTAAGCGGGCGATGAGGATTTCCTCGTCCGAAGGCCGTGCCTCCCGCTTGAGGAAGCCACCGGGGAAGCGACCGGCGGCGGAGAACTTCTCGCGATAGTCAACCGACACCGGCATAAAGTCAACCCCTTCGCCGGCCTCTTTGGCCGACACCACTGTGGCTAACAGCATGGTTCCTCCCTGCTTGACCACTACCGCACCATCGGCTTGTCGCGCCAGGCGACCGGTCTCTATCTCTATGATACGCCCGTCGCCGAGGTCTATTTTCTTTACAATTGCTTGATTCATAAAAAACTGATATTAATGGCGCAAGCCCAGCTCCTTGACGATGCTGCGGTAGCGACTGATGTCTATGCGACTCAGGTAGTCGAGCAACCGGCGACGCTTACCTACCAAGGTTACGAGCGCCCGCTGTGTCCCGAAATCATGCGGATGCACTTTCAGGTGCTCCGTCAGGTGCGCAATGCGCGTGGAAAACAGCGCTATCTGACTCTCGGCAGAACCGGTATCGGCCTCATTCTTACCATGTTTCGCAAAAATCTCTTTCTTCTTCTCAGATGTTAAATACATTTCTCTCTTAAATTTTTAATAATACAATATCCAAATCGCCGCATCGCGTAAAATAACGCCGACTTGGAATTAACTTAACCGCCTTACACTCAAAACGGCGCGGCAAAGATAGCTATTTTTCCGCACCCATGATTCAACTCCCCCTAAATATGTCCTTTTTTGAATAATAATTTAACAGTAACTGAGATTATTCCATCAAATATGCCTCAAATATTAAATCATCGAGTAGCAGGATGCCATTTGCGGCACGGATGTTGTTATTTTCAGTATATTTGCAATTTATAAATAAAAAGAAAAGCAATTAGAATGAAAATATATTCACATACATTCGGTATTGTCGCCTGCATAGCGGCTCTGTCGTCCTGCATACATACAGAGACTGTCCCGATTCAGGATGCCGAAAGGACGGTGATAGTTTATATTGCCGGCGAGAACAGCCTGAGTGGTAACGCCATACAGAACATCAACCAGATGGAGCAGGGCTACAAGAGCACGATGGGAAATCTTATTGTCTATGCTGACATCAACAACGGGCGCAATCCGGCCATCCTCAAGATAAAGCATGACGAATCGTCGGAGATAAAAAGCGATACTGTGGTCAGATTTTCCACCCCGCTGAACTCGGCCGACCCCACCGTGATGCACAGCGTACTGACCACGATAATAGAAAAATATCCGGCCAAAACTTTCGGACTTATTTTGTGGTCGCACGGCACCGGCTGGCTGCCTTCGGTGGGTTATTCCTCACGGACAGAGGCTGAAATAAATACCGAGAATGACATCCCCCCGACCGCCGGATACGGATGGCTTTCGCCGGCCGGATACACCCTTAATACGAAATGGTTCGGACAGGATGGCAATAATAAAATGGACATCTGGCAATTTGAGGAGGCTATTCCCGACAACACATTTGATTATATCATGTTCGACGCCTGTCTGATGGGCAGCACCGAAGTGGCATGGGAACTGCGCAAGAAAACCGATTACCTGCTGGCGGCCCCCACCGAAGTCATAGACGCCGGATTCCCATATACTACAATCGTGCCCCTGCTGTTCGCAAATACCGATGTGCCAACTACTTTGAACGCTGTAGCCCAGGACTTCTACGACTACTATAACAAACAAACCGGGGCATATCGCTCGGCATCTATTGCCGTCTATTATCTGCCGGCGCTGGAAAATTTGGCCGCAGTAACAAAAATCGTCATCCTCAACAACCTGCCAACCAGCATGAACTACCATTTCGATGAGCTGCAACGCCTCGATTATTCTCTTATTGACGGCGGAAAGATACCCGTATTATATGACTTCATCAATTTTTTAGAGAACAATTTTCCCAACGATGATGTGCTGGAAATCTATGACAAGTTGCGGAAGGTGGTCGTTTATGAAAGGCATACTGAAATTTTCATCAATTTCAATCTCGTGTCTGTATGTGGCTTGGGAACTTACGTGCCGCGGGATTATTCTTCGTCCGCCTACGAAGGTTACTTCAACTACCTGAACAGTTACTACAGGAACAGGGAATTTGCGCAGGCTTTCGGTTTTAACTTTCTCATTTTAGATTGACCATGGAAGAGGACATACGGCAGGCAGTTGCGGCGCTGCGGCAGGGACAGATTATTCTGTACCCCACCGACACGATATGGGGGCTGGGGTGTGACGCCACCAATCCCGATGCAGTGAGCCGTCTCTTTGACATCAAGCGGCGCGACGATTCCAAAAGCATGCTCATACTGTTAGACAGTGTAAACCTGCTGGAGCGGTATGCTGATGTGCCGGAAATCGCGTACAGCATGATAGAGGTTGCCGACCGACCGCTGACGCTCATCTATCCCAATGGTCGCAATATGGCGTCTGCCTTGCTTGCTGCCGATGGCTCGGTGGGAATCCGCATCACCAGAGAGCCGTTTACCATGCGGCTTATTCAGCGCTTCGGCAGGCCGATAGTGTCCACCTCGGCTAACCTCAGCGGCGCCCCGTCTCCGGCCACATTTGCGGAAATCAGTCCCGACATCGTGGATGCGGCTGACTATGTGGTGCAATACCGCCGCGACGACACTGCGCCCGCCACGCCATCGTCTGTGATAAAGCTCGGTTCCGGAGGACTGTTTGAAATCATACGGCCATGAAATTCCGTCGTCCAAAGCGATGTGAAGTTACAGTTGCCATTGTCGTTGTTTTGGGGATATGGTGGTGGTTCAGTCTGCCTGCACCGCTGTTTTCCGCCCCCACGTCCACTGTCATTGAGAGCAGCGACGGCGCCTTGCTGGGGGCGCACATTGCCGACGACGGCCAATGGCGTTTCCCCCAGCCCGATTCGCTGCCCCGCAAACTCAGGACCTGCATACTGCTCTTTGAGGACCGCCATTTCTATCAACATCCGGGTGTTAATCCGGCGGCAATTGCCCGCGCAGTATGGCAAAATATCCGTAACCGGCGTGTGGTTAGCGGGGGCAGCACAATCACCATGCAGGTGATGCGGCTGGCACGGAAAGGCAAAAAACGAACATTAGTTCAAAAATTTGTCGAAATTATGCTGGCCTTGCGAGCTGAGATTTCATACTCAAAAGACGAAATCCTGACGCTGTATATGGCGAATGCGCCATTCGGCAGCAACATTGTGGGCATCGAGGCGGCGGCATGGCGGCTCTATGGTCGGCGGCCGCACGAGCTCACATGGGCGGAGGCGGCAACTCTGGCGGTGCTGCCCAACGCGCCTGCCCTCATCTACCCCGGCCGCCGCAACGAGCAGCTGCGAGCCAAACGCGACCGCCTGCTCGACCGGCTGTCGGCCAGCCACATCCTCAGCGCCGCCGACTGCAGTTTGGCCAAAGCAGAACCGCTGCCCACCCACATCTGTCCCGTCCCCTCCGCTGCCCCGCACCTGCTGGGACGCGCCATGAAAGAATATCCGGGGCAACGGGTTGTTACCTCTATAGACCGCCACTTGCAGGAGACCGTTACCCGAAGCGTCATGCGACATCTTATCCGCTTGAAAGCCAATGAGATACACAATGCAGCCGTGCTGGTTACGGAGGTGAGCTCCGGCCGTGTGCTGGCGTATATAGGCAATGCCCCCGACATGAACGCAGCGCATGGCGGGGCAGTTGACGTCATCACAGCTCCCCGCAGTTCCGGTAGCATCCTCAAGCCATTCCTGTATGCGGCCATGCAGGATGACGGTCTGCTGCTGCCGCGCACATTAGTGCCTGACATACCCACACAAATAGGCGGGTTCAGTCCCCAAAATTTCGACCTACAATATTCGGGCGCCGTACCGGCCTCAATGGCGCTGTCACGCTCGCTCAATATTCCCGCAGTGCGGATGCTGCGCGACTACGGCACGGCGCGGTTTATCGCGCTGCTCAAAAAGCTGCAGTTCACCACACTCACACAGCAGCCTGACCATTACGGGCTGTCGCTCATCCTCGGTGGCGGAGAAGTTACCCTGTGGGAACTCGCCGGCGCATACGCGGCGCTGGGACGGTTACTGCTCCGCTATGAGAACGACTACGGCACGAGCTATCGCACTGACTTCCGGCATCCGGACTACCGCCTTGTGCCGGAACCGAAATCGCTGCCGCAACCGCCCCCTGTCTCTGCCGCTGCGGCATGGCTCACCCTGGCCGCCCTGCTCGATGTAAACCGCCCCGATGACGAAACCGGATGGCAATCATTCGCCTCCGCCCGCAAAATAGCCTGGAAAACCGGCACCAGCTTCGGCTTCCGCGACGCCTGGGCGGTAGGCCTCACCCGTAACTGGGTAGTGGCGGTGTGGTGCGGGAACGCTGACGGCGAAGGACGCCCCGGATTGGTGGGCGCCTCTGCCGCCGCCCCGATACTCTTTGAAACATTCAGCTATTTACCCCGCTCAAGCTGGTTTGCATGTCCCCACGACGAGCTGCTATTGCTGCCCGTATGCCGCCAGAGCGGATGCCGTTCCGGCCCCAACTGTCCCGACATTGATTCCGTTTATGTCGCAGAAAAGGGCGCGATGGCGCCGACATGTCCTTATCACACATTGATTCATCTCGACTCCACGCGAACATGGCAGGTAACCTCAGAGTGCGTCCCTGTGGAACAGATGATTCATGAGCCTTGGTTCGTATTGCCCCCAATCATGGAATGGTATTACCGGCGGACGCATCCATGGTACCGCCCGCTGCCCCCGTTCCGTCCCGACTGTCACTACCCCGTGCAGACCATGGACATGATTTATCCCCGCGAAAACAACAAAGTATTTATCCCCGTGCAATTGGACGGTTCACCGGGCCATGTAATCCTCGAAGCGGCTCATTCTTCTGCATCCGCTGTGATTTTCTGGCATCTTGACGACCTATATATCGGCCAGACTTCCGGCAGGCACCAGATGCCGGTACAGCCATCTCCGGGACGGCATACACTTACCCTGATTGATAACTCCGGCAACCGCTTCTCAAAAGCCATCATCGTGGCCGAAAAAAATTAACCCTCCATGAACAATGCCATATCCGCTCAAAAGGAACTTGTGCTCTCGCTGGCTGCAATCTCTAACCTTCTGATTATCAACCTCTGCTATTGTAATAAGGCTTCTGTAGATACGGCTGTATAATTGTTGCAGGTACATTTTGTGTAAATATTCTGTCAAAATGTGTATTGCTGCACGTGGAAATAGCAAGTACTTTTGACGCGCCAAATTTTGACCGCAAAGTCAGAAAGGACAAATAAATTTTTTAATTACAAAAAGATTGCAATATGCAGACGATTTTAGGAATTATCTTTCATGCTATCGGAGGCGGGGCTTCCGGCAGCTGGTATATGCCCTATAACTGGGTAAAGAAGTGGCGCTGGGAAGTTTATTGGATTGCCGGTGGCATTTTTTCGTGGTTAATTATGCCATTATTGGCGGTGTTGCTGACCATTCCGCATTGGCAGGACATCCTTCACGGTGCGTCGGGCAGCATGCTGCGCGCCACCTACACCATGGGGCTGTTATGGGGCGTCGGTGGGCTGACCTACGGGCTGGCCATCCGCTATCTGGGCATGTCGCTGGGCAACTCCGTGTTGTTGGGTATTACCTCTGTGGTGGGCTCGCTGGGGCTGCCACTGTGCCGCAATATTCCGGGCATCGCCGATATCATCCCCGGCGGGCTGTCGTTTACAGACCTGTTCAGCAGCGCCGGCGGACGCATCGTCCTGCTGGGAATCCTGATACTGCTGGCCGCCATCATCCTGTGTGGCCGCGCCGGTATTATGAAGGATAAAGACCTCGGTGCCAACAAAGGCGACGTTAACGACGAATTTAACCTCTCAAAAGGGCTTATTATTGCTATAATATCGGGGGTACTGAGCTCCTTTTTCAGCTTTGGCATCGACGCCGGAAAAGAGCTGGCAGAGCAGGCCAGAGCCTTTGCCGTAGAACAGGGCTATCCGTTCCTGAACGGTTCCGGCAGCGACATTAAATACCTCTTCGAGAACAATATCACGTTCTTCGTAATCCTGTGGGGAGGCCTGACTACCAACGTAATATGGACTATCGCTCTGATTCTGAAAAACCGCACCGGTCGCGACTTCACCGACCGCAAAACACCGCTGCTGCGTAACTACCTGTTCTGCGCATTGGCCGGAACAACCTGGTTCCTGCAGTTCTTCTTCTACGGAATGGGCGAGACCAAAATCGGCAACGGCGCCAGCTCGTGGACGCTGCACATGGCAACTATCATCCTGACCGCCAACCTGTGGGGATTCTACCGCAAAGAATGGACGGGTGTTGCCCCGAAAACCCGTGCCACAATCTTAGTGGGCATCGGTGCTATCCTGCTGTCGGTCGCCGTTATCGGCATCGCCAAATGGCTATACCCCGAACTGAACGCCTTAGGATGAGCAGAATAGCCTTCAAGATGTTCCTCAATGAGGGACAAAAAGAGGAATACCGCCGCCGACATGCCGCGATATGGCCGGAACTTAAAAAACTGTTGCACGAGGCGGGCGTGAGCAACTACTCCATCTTCTTAGATGAAGATACCGACACGCTCTTTGCAGTGCAGGATGTGAACGGCGACAGCGGCTCACAACAACTCGGCCAAACCGAAATCGTGCAAAAATGGTGGGATTATATGGCCGACCTGATGCGGGTAAATCCCGACAACTCGCCGGTGAGCATCCCTCTCGAAGAGCTGTTTTACATAAAATAATTTATTAACAGATTGATATACAATATATTACAATATGAAAAAAGAACTCGTAGAAAAAGCCTGGGAACTGGCTAAGGAACGTTATGCGGCAGTGGGCGTTGACGCCGATAAAGCGTTAGACAAACTGCAAAAGATTTCCATCTCTATTCACTGCTGGCAGGCTGACGACGTTACCGGCTTCGAGAACCTCGGCAACCTCGGCGGCGGCGGCATCCAGGCCACCGGCAACTACCCCGGGAAAGCCCGCAATATCGCCGAAATACGGCAGGACATCGAAAAAGTCCTCACATTGGTCGGCGGACAGCACCGCCTCAACCTGCATGCCATCTATGGCGACTTCGGCGACAAAATCGTTGACCGCGACCAGGTGGAGACCTCTCACTTCGCCAGCTGGCTGCAATGGGCCAAAGAAAAAGGCCTGAAATTGGACTTCAACTCCACCTCATTCGGACACCCGAAAAGCGGCGACCTGACATTGGCCAACCCCGACAAGGGAATCCGCGACTTCTGGATTGAACATACCAAACGGTGCCGCCTGATTTCCGAAGAAATAGGGAAGGCCCAAAATGACCCCTGCATTATGAACCTCTGGATTCACGACGGCAGTAAAGACCTCACCGTCAACCGCTACCTCTACCGCAAAATCCTCGAACAGTCGCTCGACGACATCTTCGCCACCGACTATAAACACATGAAAGACTGCATAGAGGCCAAGCTGTTCGGAATAGGGCTGGAGAGCTACACCGTCGGTTCCTACGACTTCTATTTGGGATACGGCGCCAAAAAGCAGAAAATCGTTACTTTAGACACCGGCCACTTCCATCTTTCGGAAAGCATCGCCGACAAGATTTCGTCGCTGCTGCTGTTCACCCCGGAAATCATGCTGCACGTCAGCCGCCCCATCCGCTGGGACAGCGACCACGTTACAATCCTCAATGACGACACCGCCGACCTGGCAAAAGAAATCGTCCGTGCTGACGCCCTCGGCCGCGTACATATCGGATTGGACTACTTCGACGCCTCCATCAACCGTATGGGCGCCTATGTAATCGGCATCCGCTCCACGCAGAAAGCCTTCCTGCAAGCCCTGCTCGAACCGGTTGACGCCCTGCGGAAATACGAGGCCGCAGGACAGTATTTCGAGCGCCTCGCCCTGCTCGAAGAAGCCAAAGGCCTGCCATGGAACGCCGTATGGGACTACTTCTGCCTGAAAAACAACATCGCTGTCGGCGAAGACTATATCGCAGAAATACAGAAGTACGAAAAAGACGTAACTTCAAAACGAAAATAACTCTGTTCCAAATGTCCCCGCACGGCATAGCCACATGCTATGCCGTGCCTGCGGACTGAATATTCGGAAAAAACTGCCACATATACTCGAAACAGCAACCGGAAAAATTATTTGGAAAAACTGCGAAAATATTTGCTGATAGCCGCAGGAGGAAGCGGGCAGCGCATGCAGTCGGCCACACCAAAGCAGTTTCTCGAACTCGACGGACGCCCGCTGATAATGCACACATTGGATGCCTTCCTGCATTATTGCAACGATATTTGCATCACCATAGTATTACCGCCTGAATACAGGCAGTTATGGGAACAGTTATGCATCAAATGTGGCTTTACTGTTCCTCACAGCGTGGTGGACGGCGGGGCGACGCGCTTTGCCTCAGTGCGGAACGGGCTGGAGGCTATATGGGAATCCCGTCCTGACAGCGACACTATCGTGTTCATTCACGATGCGGCCCGTCCGTTTGTGTCAGCGGCGACCATTGAACGTTGCGCCCGTCTGGCTGCAAAAACCGGCAGTGCCATCCCCGTAATTACTGTCGCCGAATCGTTGCGGATGCTCTCTGACGGTGGCAGTCGACACGTTGACCGCTCCATGTTCCGTATCGTACAGACGCCGCAGACGTTTCGGCTGTCGCTCATCCATGCAGCCTACCGACAGCCGGAAATCTCGCTGTTTACCGACGACGCATCTGTCCTGGAAACCGCCGGATATAAAATATCGCTGACCGAAGGAAACTCCGAAAATATTAAAATTACGCAACCAACAGACCTGTTAGTCGCTTCACTACTTTTAAAGGATAAAAAACAGTGGGAAAAAATAAGCTGAAAAGATTTAACGATATGGCAGGTTTTGCCAACGTCATTCAGGAACCGCAATATGCACCCGACACCCCCTTTGAGCTGCGCGGCAAATGGGGATGTTCCCGCTTCGCCAACAGCAATCCCATCGCGCTGGAACTCGGCTGCGGACGCGGAGAATATACTGTGGGATTAGCCAAACGATGCCCCGACATGAACTTTATTGGCATCGACATCAAGGGCGCACGGATGTGGAAAGGCGCAAAAGAAGCATTGACGCTGAACCTGCCAAATGCCTGCTTCCTGCGGACGCGGATAGAGATGCTGCCCCGCTTCTTCGCTCCCGCCGAAGTGTCACAGATATGGCTGACATTTCCCGACCCGCAAATGAAAGACACCCGCAAACGCCTCACCTCTGTCTCATTTCTGGAGCGATACCGCACCATACTCGCCCCCGACGGCCCCGTATGCCTGAAAACCGACAGCAATTTCATGTACCGCTATACATTGGCCGTTATCCACGAAAACAGCCTGCCAATCGTCGCTGCAATAGAAAATATTGATGAAACAGACGCCCCTGACGAGGTTACGACAGTACGTACCAACTA
This sequence comes from Bacteroidales bacterium, assembly GCA_031272965.1. Taxonomy (GTDB): domain Bacteria; phylum Bacteroidota; class Bacteroidia; order Bacteroidales; family Prolixibacteraceae; genus JAISSS01. The sequence continues at coordinate 21,103 of JAISSS010000135.1, forward strand.
CGAAAACCATTGGCGAACACTCGGAATCGCTATCCGCTATCTCGCCTTTACCATACCCCACGACCGCACTCCGCTGAAAGAACCCTGCTTGGAAATAGAAAAAGACCCCTACCGTAGCCGTGACGGCGTATGGGAAGGGTGAGACAAATATTTTGAATATTTTAATGTAGCAGAATTGAAGAATTACACAGTTACACATTCTCATGCTAACGCCAAAACATATAAAAGACGCATTGAGCGCAGTTAAATACCCCGGTTCGGAGCAGGACATAGTGTCGAATAACATGGTTCAGGAAATCCGTATTGCGGGAAACCATGTCAGTTTTTCGCTCGTCTTTGAGGATTCTGACGACCCAAATAAAGAACTTTTGTCCAAAATATGCACCGAGCAACTGCAACGCCTGCTGAATCCGTCGCCGGAAGTCAGCATATCAATAAAAGCCGCACAGCAGTTGCAGCGCCCGATATTGCCAGGCGTGAAACGCATCATCGCCATAGCCTCCGGCAAAGGCGGGGTCGGCAAGTCCACCGTCGCCGTCAATCTGGCAATAGCGCTCAGCCAAAAGGGGCTGCGTGTGGGATTAGCCGATGCCGATATTTTCGGCCCCTCAATACCCAAAATGCTCGGCATTGAAGACGCCAAACCGGAAGGAGAGCTCATTGACGGCCTCGAATATATCCGCCCGGTCTCCAGCTTCGGCATAAAAACGCTGTCCATAGGGTTCTTTGTGAACCCGGAGGAGGCGGTCATCTGGCGGGGGCCTATGGCATCCAACTTCCTGAAACAGATGCTGTTGCAAGGGAATTGGGGAGAGCTCGACTGCCTGCTTATCGACCTGCCCCCCGGCACTGGCGACATCCACATCACATTAGTACAAACCGTCCCAGTGAGTGGCGCCATCATCGTAACCACCCCGCAGGAAGTAGCGCTGGCCGACGTGACCAAAGGCGTGGCAATGTTCCGCAACAATAACGTAAATGTCCCCGTACTGGGCATCGTGGAAAACATGTCATGGTTCACGCCCGCCGAACTGCCCGACAACCGGTACTATATCTTCGGACGTGACGGCGGCGCCCGCATGGCTCAAACCCTTAATATACCCCTGCTGGCCCAAATCCCCTTAGTACAAAGCGTCTGCGAAAGCGGCGACAATGGCCGTCCGGCCGCCCTGACCCCCAACTCCATCGCAGGCCACGCCTTCGCCGAACTGGCCGAAAAAATTATGACCGTCCGCAAAGCGAACTCTTAATGTCCTGCTAAGGACAAAATGTTAGTAAAAAACTGGGCGTTTACCCACGTTTCCACCGTTCCGCTAAGGACGGAATGTAAATATAACTGCTCTATCAACAGATGTATGTGCCTAATGGCACATACATGTTATACGTATAATCCATAAAAAATGGCAAAATAGCAAAATAATTGCTTGCCATGTCGCAAAAAAGTCGTACCTTTGCGCCCCGAAAGTAAATAAAGTTATGATTATCGTATCAAATTTAGCAATCCAGTTCGGCAAAAAACCTCTGTTTCAAGATGTTAATCTCAAGTTTACGGCCGGAAACTGCTACGGCGTTATCGGCGCTAACGGCGCGGGAAAATCTACCTTCCTGCGCATGATTGCCGGAGAACTGGAACCTACCAAAGGAAATATCCTCATGGGGCCGGGAGAACGCCTGTCGGTGCTGAAGCAGAACCACAACGAATTTGACGACTTCCGCGTCCTTGATTCCGTGTTGATGGGCCATAAAGCCCTGTGGCAGAACATGAAAGATAAGGAAGCCCTATATATGAAGCCCGACTTCACCGAAGAAGACGGACTGCTGGCTGCCAAACTCGAAGACGACTTTGCCGGAATGAACGGATGGAACGCCGAAAGCGACGCCGCCTCACTGCTCAGCGGACTGGGCGTGAAAGAAGAACTGCACTGCCAACTTATGCGCGACATCGACGCCAAAGTAAAGGTGCGCGTACTGCTGGCACAGGCCCTCTTCGGAAATCCCGACAACCTGCTCTTAGACGAGCCTACCAACGACTTGGACTTAGAAACCGTTCTATGGCTCGAAAACTACCTCGGCAACTGCCAGAACACCGTCATTGTGGTGTCGCATGACCGCCATTTCCTCGACAACGTGTGTACCGATGTGGTGGACATCGACTACGGCAAAATCCGCGCCTTCGCCGGAAACTACACTTTCTGGTACGAATCGAGCCAGCTCGCCCTGCGACAGCAGGCCGCCGCTAACAAGAAAGCCGAAGAAAAAAAGAAAGAACTGCTCGAATTTATCAGCCGCTTCAGCGCCAATGTGGCCAAGTCCCGCCAAACTACCAGCCGCAAAAAAATGCTCGACAAGCTGAACATTGAGGAAATACAGCCCTCAAATCGCCGCTATCCGGGCATCATCTTCCAGCCCGAAAGACCGGCCGGCGACCGGATACTGCGCGTGGAAGGCCTGAGCTATCATCAGGACGGAGAAGTGCTGTTCCACGACGCCACATTCACCGTCGAAAAAGGCGACAAAGTGGTGTTCCTCGGCAAAGACAACCGCGTAATGACCGCCTTCTTCCGCATCATCACCGGTGAACTGCAACCCACAGAAGGTGCCTTTGAGTGGGGGGTTACCATCAAAAAAGCATATCTGCCGTTAGACAATACCGAATATTTCACCGCCAACGAAAAACTCATCGACTGGTTAGCCAAATATTCGTCAGATACCAGCGAGAACTTCCTGCGCGGCTACCTCGGAAAGATGCTCTTCACGGGCGACGACCTGCAAAAGAACGTCCGCATACTGTCGGGCGGCGAGAAAATGCGCTGCATGATTTCACGCATGATGCTCGAACATCCAAACGTGGTAATCCTCGACCACCCCACAAATCACTTGGATATGGAATCAATACAGTCGTTCAACAACAATATGAAAGCCTATCCCGAACAAATCCTGATGGCCTCGCATGACCACGAATTTATCAATACCGTGTGCTCGCGTATCATCGACCTGACCCCCAACGGTGTGATTGACAAATACATGGAATTTGAAGACTACCTCACCGACGAAAAGATTCACGACAACCGCATGGCCCGCTACAACGTATGAAATCCGCCTGAACCGCGATTTTACCGTGATTTATTTGCACACGGATAACACAGATTGGACGGATTCACGCAGATTTTTAAGCAAAAAACGTCGCCACCCGTCGATAACAACCTTAACGTATAACGTGTCTTGCGGCTATCCGTATCCAATCGGATGTTATTCAGCCACACACCGGACGGAACGCCCACATCTGCGGAAGATGTAGTATTCGTTGAAGCCCGCGTAGGCGTACCCACTGGCGAACTCCAGCTCATGAGCGCCGCTGCTATTTTGCTCCGTACTGCTCCAATAGTTTCCCCGTATCCCTGCATTTTTCAGTGTGCCCTGGTCGCCGTCTCTGTAGCCACAGGCTGGCAAAAATATCGTGTTGCTGTCGCTTCCGAAAATACGGCCGGTTACGCCATTTATAGAAGTCCACTTACTGCCGGATTTGACAAGAGAATTCAACTCCGATAATGTCGGCACTCGCCAGCCTGAGGGACACGGGTCATTACTTATATACCAATACCACGCTGCATTCGTTGCGCTATTTGGCCAATTGGCAACATTTCCGGATGCAGGCCACGCAATTGAATTATTCCACCGGTAAAACTTGCCTGCGCTTTCCGGCGAGGCAGCAAAGGTGCCGGGTGCATCCACGTTGCAAGTTGCCCAAGTGATGCCATTAATTACAACACCGCTTACGGATGCTCCGTTGTCAATGTCGTTATCAATGCCGTTGTCGTTTTTGTCGCAAGAGGCGACGATGGTTGTGGCGGCGAACAGAAGCGCCGCAATTCTGAAGTTAATTTGCGTAAGATTTCTCATTTTGTAAATATTTGAGGGTTAATAAATTTTTTGTCTGAACCACTGATTTGCGTATGATTTTGTGATTGTCCTGATGCACCGTCATTGCGGGCCTGACCCGCAATCCCCTTTGTCTGAACCTGGATTTTCGTGAGATTTTTGTGATTCCCATGATTTTTGAGGACACCGTCATTGCGGGCTTGACCCGCAATCTCCTGATTTTTTGGCATAATCATGCTAATCTCGTGAATCATAGCAGAATCCCGGTTCAGACAGCCACTTAAACGATTAAACAGCTTAACGGTTAAACCGCCGCCGCTGTCTGGAGCTGCCCAGACCAGCGATACCTGTCCGTCGCCCGCTGTGGCGGTGAGGTTCTGAACTGCGCCGGGTATGCCCGTTTCGCCACCATTGGGGTCATCGTCTTTGCTGCACCCCGAAAACATTGTTGAAACTGCGAGGCAGGTTGCAACGGCAACCACAGTCCTCAAAAAATAAATCTTTTGCATATAAAAAATAATAAAATTTGTGTTCCCGAAGGAACGGTTATAAAATATGGAAAATTAAAACTCTGTATTATGGGATTGCGGGTCAAGCCCGCAATGACGTAGCGTAGCCGTAGGGGATTGCGGCATTCGCCGCAATGACGGTGGAACGGGCGGGGATTGTGGGTCGTAGCCCGCAACGCAATGACGTAGCCGCAGGGGATTACACCCACGATGACAACCCAAAGGCACGCGGATGACACAGATAAAACGCAGATTCGCGCAGATTCTTGAAAAAGAAATCTGTGTAAATCCGTAAAATCCGTGTTATCCGTGTGCTAAAAAACACACTAAAAAACACACTTAACCAATTGATTTTAAGCGATTTTTCGGGAGGGGTGAAGTCAAAATTTTCGCGAAAGTGCCACACGGGGGCTTTAAAACGCCAAATAGAGGCATTTTAAAGGCGGGATACAACCCTGCTGTGGGCGATATGTAAAATTTTGTTGGCATTTTACGTTTTTTTGATGGTGCAAAGATAGGAAAAGTTTTTGAAATTAACCCACAAAAAACAAAATTATTTTCGTATCTTTGTCGAGAAATATAAACTGCTATGGAAAATTCAGAAGTACAAAAAAACAAAATTCAGTTGTTTGAACAACAGCAAGTTCGCGCCGTGTGGGACGAAGAAAACGGCAAATGGTGGTTTTCGGTGGTCGATGTGGTGGGAATTTTGAGCGAAAG
>JAISSS010000059.1 GCA_031272965.1 Bacteroidales bacterium
CTTTCTTTGTGCCCTTGGTAGTGAAACAATCATGGCAATCAGACAAATCATATGAATCACAGTGCAGACAGGAGATTGCGGGTCAAGCCCGCAATGACGGGCGTAGTGCACCGTGCGGGTCAAGCCCGCAATGACGGGCGTAGGGGCGCACCATGCGGGTGCCGCAATGACGGGGTGGCTGTAGAGACGCACGGTCGTGCGTCTCTACATTGGCAGGGGCTGTGCCACTATGTGTCCACAGATAGAGGCGCTGAAAAATCAGGCAAAAAAGCCTTGAAAGAGTTGCAATTCAGCAAAGACATTCCTTTTTTGTCCGAGCAGGACGAACATTTACAGGCATTTTTCCGACTTCGCCATCTTTTCATGTTTTCATATAATTCATTGATACACAGTATATTATCCAAAATAATGCGTAACGCGCGGAAAAAATCGGGAGTAAAGTTCAAAAAAAGGAACATAATTACATTTCATGAAAAAATTCTATCATCATGGTTGAGGCACAGGTGAGCGTTTTTTGCATCATAACAGCCGCGATTATACCGTGTCCCGTCTCATTTTCTTTAACTTATTAACACATTGTTAATAAATCGAAGAAAATTTCCATGATTAATACTAACGTATTATAATTCACTCTACTTTCGCAGCGGGAAAATAAATTACATATACCATGAAACTAAGATACGACTTACGCAGAGCAGTTTTTTACGGAATAATGCTGTGCGGAGTGTTAATATCATGCCGGAGGGATGATGACTTACGTGCGCAGGAGGGTAGCCGCGCCGCGTTCAGCGTAGTGCTGACAAAGTCGTCAGTGCCAGAGGATGAAGTTGTTGATGCGCGGTTAATCATAACCAATGCAGGCGGCAGCAGAATTCTTTATAATCAGCGGCTTGTTGATTCATCCGACAACGACTGCCTGACCTTTAGCCCGCAGCTGAATACAGGGCTGATAAATATCTATTTGTTTGCCAACGAGTTGACAGCATGGAACCTTGATGCGGTAAGTTCGAGCGCCGAAATCACCGATAAAATGGTGGCATTGGCGTGGCCGGAGCCGCAAGTTGACGCCACCCATCCAATCCCGATGTTCCGCAAATGGGAGGGCATACAGCTGAACGCCAACGGGACAACCACCCTTAATGGCGTCACACTGGACTTCTCCGCGGCAGGCATCGCCGGAAAAATAGAACGCCTCTGGGCAAAAGTAGAAATCGCCAGCATCTCTGCCAGTTTCGCCGACATCGGCGGAATCGCAATAACCTTAGACAGCCTGCGCCTGCTACACCTGCCCGCCGAAGAATATTTAGCCGGACGCACATACGCCGGAACAGCATACTATACCGGCAAAAGCGTGGCCGCCATTCAGGGTACCAACTATAACCAGACCGCGACAGGGTTCACCGGCGGCCCATACGTGATGTATGCCCCGGAACACCGCCCCAAAACCAAAGCCGACTGCTCCTATGTGGAACTGTACTGCCACCTCACCGCCGACGCTGCCACCGCCTTTACCTACCGAATCAACATCGGTAACGGGCTGTCAGGCGGATTCATGCCCGACTATAACACAAAAACCATCGCCGAGCTGACCATATCCCGAAACACCTGCTACAGGCTGACCATTTCTCAAATAAAGGGCTTCGGAACACTCGAATCGGCAACTATCTTTGCCAGCATCGAACCGTGGACACAAATTTCACAGGAGGCAATCATTGACCCCAACGAAATGCACCTGTCGGGCATAAAAAAATCGTATTCCGACTGCCAGTTAGAACGCGGCGACACGTGGATTATAAACTGGGAAACCAACCACGAACCGCGCTATATATGGTATTCTGACGCCTGCATTAACCCGCCCGGAAGTGGAACGCAGTATTTCTGGGCCGACAAAGATACCGTCGCCATTGCCATGCCCACGTGCGACTTCCGCCTCACGCTCATGGCGCCCGAAATGCTCTACACGGCCGACAACATCACCTGGGACACCCTGCAAGTGGCCGACTGGTTCATCCCAACTTTCAGCGACAACGCCACACCGGACGACAACGGATTCTGGCGAGGCAGCATCAAGCTGACGCCCAAACCATCGACCGACACCCCCACACCATGGCCAATAACCGGAACATACCACCTCTATGCGGGCGACGAGCACATACGCGCACGGGAACTCGAAATGGAAATGGACGACTGCCCCACAGAACCGCTCATCCCCGGCGAGATTTTCTATGACGGCCTCTGCTACCGCATAGTTACAAAGGTCGAAGAAAACGGCCCGTATGCCGAAATCAACGGAGACCTGCCCTCCGGCGGCAACGGAAACTATACCTACCAATGGGAATACAGCCTCAACGACTACAATTACACACCCGTGCCCTCCGGCGGCGACGGGCAGTATTACACGCCCGGCACAGAAATCGCATACGGAATCCACTACCGCCGCAAAGTTACCGACGGCCAGGGAGAGTTCGGCTATTCAAATACCGTACAGATATTCCTCGTTACCCTGACCACAACCCCGGAAATCACCATCAATTCTAACCGCGGCCGCGATTTCTGGCTGGCTTTCGGCGTAAACTATGACGAATATTGGATGACCTCGAATGATGTTACCCTTCAGTTGAAAATAGCCGCAGAAGCAGCCACTCAGGTTACGCTGACATTCCCCAACGACCCCACATGTAACGAGGTGATTAGCATCGCCGCCGGAGACGTGCAGACCATCGACCTGACCACCGCCCAAAAAGTAGCCGTGTATAACACTGAATCCGGCATCACAACCAAATCCCTGCACATAACATCAGACGCCGACATCATCGTATATGCCATCAATTTATACCAATATACCACCGACGCCACCGCTGTCTATCCGGTGGGCAGTCTGGGCAAAGAGTACTATCACATGGGCTACACACCGATTTCATTCGACAGTTACAGTCGCGACGGCTTCATAGTGGTGGCCGTGGAGAACAACACCCACGTCTATGAAAACGCTATCAACGGCACACTGCTGGCAACGCTCAACGCCGGAGAAGTGTTCACATATTTCGGACAGTACAGCGTCGAAGAATTAGTCGGAATGCATATCGTTACCGACAAGCCGGTAGCCTATTTCGTGAACACTACTATCTGCTTTGTGCCTTACGACTACTGGGCAGGCGACATCCTGTTTGAACAGCTGTTCTCGGTGGACCGCTGGGGCGAGCATTTCTTCGTGCCACAAACCGAACAGGGCATAATCAGAGTGCGGGTCATGGCGGCCATGAACGGCACTACGGTGAGCGGAACCAACTTCACAGTAATTACCGGTTCCACTTCCCTCAATGCCGGTGAATGGTTCGAGCTGGAATGTGCAAATATCGCCGGATGTTCGGTTCATGCCGACAAGCCTATCATGGTATGTGCCTACCTCGTGGGCGACGACTACGAAATAAACAACGTTACCGGCGACCCCGCAATGGGCTGGATACCGCCTATCGAGCAGAAAACCCGCGACGTCATGGCTTCACGATTTATCGCTCCCGGCTCGGCGCTGAATAACCATTATGCCTTCATAATTACCTCTACCGACGGAAAAGACAACACCACTATTGCTGTCGGCAATGGCGTCCCCGCCCCGATTTCCGGCGTAACATGGTATGACAACGCCGACGTAGGACTGTCGTTCTGCTCATATAACCTGCCCGACGACAACTTCTACCGCTTCGACAACCCCAACGGCGTAGTAGTCGGCGGATACGGCTTCGGCGCCTACGAATCATACTTTTATCTGGGTGCCGCTGCCTCACGGGTGCTGTCGCCAGCCATGAAAATCAACGGATACTATTCCGACGAAGTCATCGGAATGACCTTCGGAAACTGCAACCAGATAACCTTCGAATGTAGCTCTTCATCTCCACCGTCATCCATCACCTGGACGCTGAACGGAGAACTCCAACCGGGACACACTCACCAGGCAATATGGAGCGAGAACTTGCCGGTGGGCGACTATATCGCCCGCATGGACGTAATTATTAACGAAGAACTCTTTACATACGTTACATGGTTTAGAGTGCGGTGCTGCGTAGCAGATGATTAATAATGAGCGATAACGAAATAATAATATTAAACAATTGTTCAATACGTCCAATATTGAACTCAATAAATTTGACCGTCAAACGCGGCGAACATATAGCTATAACCGGCAGCTCCGGAAGCGGAAAAACCACTCTGGGACGCCTGCTGACCGGCCTGTCAGAACCAACATCCGGCCACATTTACACAGCCCCCGGTCTGTCAGCTATCATGGTGGAGCAGCAGGACGGATTCATCGCCCTGTCGGGACAGCGAAGCGCATGGTACGGTTCTCGGTACGAAAATCAGGATATGGACACTGTGCCAACCGTGGGCGAATATTTGGCGCGGTTCTCCAACGAGCGCTCAGCGCTCAGCCGGATGATGTGCCAACTCGGTATTGAACATATCGCTGATTCCCACCTGATGCAGCTCAGCAATGGAGAGCGCAAACGCACACAATTAGCCTCCGCAATGCTGCAACAGCCTGACGTACTGCTGCTTGACCAGCCGTTTGTGGGCTTGGATGCCGTCGTCCGCCTGTCGCTCGCCCGCCTCCTCGCATCACTCGCCGACACAACGCTCATCATAATATGTGCTCCCGACGAAATCCCCGCCTGCATTCCCCGAACTCTCACCTTGGAACAGGGACGCCTCACCTCTGCTTCACAGCCTCATCCATGCCATAAACCGCCATCTCCGCCTCTGCCGAAACAGTTTCCGTTGCCCCGCCTGCATCCCCCCGAAAAATTCAACGTCATTGTCGATTTGAAAAACGTCTGTGTAACATATAGCGGCAAACCAGTGTTGAAGAATATAACATGGCGTGTCAACGAGGGCGAACAGTGGGCGCTGCTGGGGCCTAACGGTTCCGGCAAGACCACATTGCTCAGTCTGATTACCGCCGATAACCCGCAAGGCTACACCAACGAGCTCACCCTGTTTGACCGGCGACGCGGTACCGGCGAAAGCATCTGGGATATTAAACGCCGCATCGGATTCGTATCACCCGAATTACACCAATATTTCCTGCGGGGCGCCGGAATATACAACACAATCCCCGGCCTGCGGGGCAAAAAAATGCCTGCCAGATACGATTCCTTAAGCTGCCGCGACGTGGTGGTGTCGGGCTTCCGCGACGAAACGGGCTTCGCATCACCCGCCTCAAAAACGGAACTCCAAACCGCCACCGAATGGATGGCCATACTCGGCCTGAACCACCTCTGCAACCGCCTCTTTGTCCATGCCTCAATGGGCGAACAGCGGACGCTGTTGCTGGCCAGAGCATTAGCAAAATCGCCTGCACTGTTCATCCTCGACGAGCCCTGCCAGGGCCTCGACCGCCAACAAACGTCCGCCTTCGTGAGCCTGCTCGACGCCATCTGCCGGAACATGCATACCACCCTGATTTACGTTACCCACCGACCAGACGAAATTCCCCCCTGCATCACGCGCATCATGCGACTGGAAAACGGAACAATGGTGTCATAACATTCTTTATTCGAAAAAATCCGAAAAAAAGGGGCGCGTGAAAAAATAATTGTATTACTTTTGTACTTTATTAGGACACGGATATGATGAAATGTATTCTCAAAACGGTGATTTACACAACAATGGCAGCAGGAATCATCTCCTGCGTCAAGAACAGGCATGACTATGCAGTTCACCTGTATTTACAGGGATATCCCGACGATTCTGTGACAGTGGTCTATTTGGACGGCACAAAGGTTGCGCTGAAAGTATCCAACTATGCAGCGGCAGCGCCATGGAGAGAACAGTTAATAAAAAACTTGCAGTCAAAAAGCATAGGTGAGATATTTATAGGGCGCAAAGATTTACACGATATTTCCCTGAATTTTTCCGGCGACGAATTAGTATTACGCGCCCCCATCAACGACCGCATACCGGTAGGCACATGCGCCGAGATGAGGCTAATCTGGACATCGCCCGACAGCCGTTATATTCAGGAGGCAAATATTTTTCTGATGGGTATCGCCATAGAACCCTGCGGCACAGAAGACATACCATTTTCCGGCTCTTTTGACGGAGCAGGATTCATACTGAATGGCATCACTATTAATCAGCCGGAGCGTGATAACACGGGGCTGTTCGGCTATGTTGCACAGCAGGCATACATATCAAGTGTAATCATCGAAGGGAATACGGTATCAGGAGCAAACTGCGTCGGCGCCCTGTGCGGATATAACAATGGCGTGATAACCGACTGCTCTGCATCGGTCAATATTTCAGGTAAAGCATATACAGGCGGCGTAGCCGGTTACAATAAGGGGCGCATTGAGCGATGCCAGAATCGAGGCACCGTCAGTGCCACTTTTTATGCAGGCGGTGTAACCGGCACCAACGATGCAGGCAATATCACAGGATGTAGCAATGCAGGACGTATTGACGGGCAGTATTATCTTGGCGGAATATGCGGGCAAAATCAAAATGGCGGAATTGTACATACTTGTACTAATTCCGGAGAACTCGCGACGCATGAAAACGAGGGACGCTTCATGGGGGGCGTGTGCGGCGAAAACACAGGCGCCTATATCGACAGCTGCAACAATAGCGGCAACATCAACGGCATAGAAACAGTGGGCGGTATCTGCGGGAAAAGTCAGGCAGAAATTACATACTGCCACAACAGCGGTAATATTGTCGGACAAAATATTATCAGCGGCATTTGCGGAATTAACAGCAGCAAAATCGCCTTTTCCTGTAATGACGGCACCATTAGCGGTAACAACTATACCAGCGGTATTTGCTCGCAGAACAATGCAGGCACCATTGTCAGCTGTTACAATAGCGCGGTTATCCAGGGAAATTTAACGGGTGGCATCTGCGCGTTCATGCGGGACATGGAAAACGCCACAGCTCACGTCACGGCCTGCTATAATATTGGACTGATAGAGAGTGGCAGCTCGCAAACCGGCGGTATCTGCGGCAACAACCAAAGTGGAACGATATCGGCCTGCTATAGTAGCGGCCCGTTCAATTCCAATACCAGCGGCGGTATCTGCGGAATAAATTCCGGCGTAATCATCGCATCATATTACAGTAATGCCGCCCAAGGCATAATCTCAAGCCGAAATGAAGCTGCCGACGTGCGCCAGTTCAGCGCCGAAACTTGGCCAACCGACGACAACACTAAAAATTGGGGCATAGGAAACGACGAATCTTCAGGAAAATATTGGAAAACTCTCGGAAAATACTCCTCCGACGGTAAACACACCCTGCCACAATTAGCCTGGGAAAAATAAGATGAACGTGGATACACAATAGCGCTATCTTTTCGGTGCTTGTTGCCTATTCTGCCGTCTCATATTTTTCGAGGGTTTTTCGGGCAGCAGATACCGACTCGATGTTGTCAATATACAGACCGAGTTTGTTGTCCTTTTCGCGCATGCGGCAGTGGTCGGGATGGCGTTGCATGTATGCCAGAATACGCCCGAAAGTATCGGAACGGAAATAGTCGGACTTGCTGTCGGCCACGAAATAGCAGACCATCTTTTTGCCCTTCAGGATGATGCGTTCCATGCCCATTCGTATAGCCACCCAGCGCAGGCGCACCACTTCCATCAATTCGCGGGCAGGCACCGGAATGGGGCCGAAGCGGTCTATGAGGTTGAGCTCGAATTGCTGCAATGCGTCCGACGATTCCATGCCGTCAAGGTCCCGATAAAGCGACATACGTTCGGAAACATTATGAATATAGCGGTCAGGCAACAACAGTTCCATATCGGTCTCTATCTGACAGTCAGCGACATACGACGACTGCATAAAAGCATTCCCTGCACTGCTGTCCGGCGGCTCGGCAGTAAACAACTCGCTAAATTCATCGCTTTTCAGTTCCTGTATGGCCTCGTTGAGGATGCGGTGGTAAGTTTCAAAGCCGATGTCGGCGATGAATCCGCTCTGTTCAGCGCCCAGCAGGTTACCGGCGCCGCGTATGTCCAAGTCGCGCATGGCAATGCTGAATCCACTGCCGAGGTCTGAAAATTCCTCAATAGCCTGCAGGCGTTTACGCGCCTCGGAAGGCAGCGATGCTAACGGCGGCGTCAGCAGATAGCAATAAGCTTTCTTGTTGGTACGCCCTACCCGCCCGCGCAACTGATGCAGGTCGCTGAGGCCAAAGTTCTCGGCATGATTAATTATCATCGTATTGGCATTGGGGATGTCTAACCCCGATTCGATGATTGCCGTTGACACTAACACGTCGAAGCGCCCGTTGATAAACTTGAGCATGATGTCTTCGAGCTGTTCGCCGTCCATCTGGCCATGCGCAGTCATGACCGTTGCTTCGGGCACTAACTGCCGGATGAGAACGGCAATGTCCTGCAAATTACTGATTCTGTTGTTGATAAAAAACACCTGTCCGTTGCGGCTGAGCTCGTTGCGCACGGCTTCGCGTATCACGTCGTCGCTGAAAGCACACAGCTCTGTAACGATAGGATAGCGATTTGGGGGCGGCGTCTGAATTACTGACAGGTCACGAGCGCCCATGAGCGAAAACTGCAATGTCCGGGGGATGGGGGTAGCGGTGAGCGTCAGCGTATCGACGTTGACTTTCAACTGCTTCAACCGTTCCTTTACAGAGACGCCGAATTTTTGCTCCTCATCCACAATAAGCAGTCCCAAATCCTTGAATTTCACATCTTTACCCACTATACGATGGGTTCCGATGAGGATGTCAACTTTTCCTTCGGCGGTAGCTTTCAGCGCGGCTTTCACATCCGGCGTCGAGCGCAGACGGCTGATATAGTCAACCGTAACGGGGAAATTCTCTAACCGCTCGGTGAATGTGCGGTAGTGTTGCAGCGCAAGGATAGTAGTAGGCACCAGCACGGCAACCTGCTTCCCGTCAGTAGCAGCTTTAAAGGCGGCACGGATGGCGATTTCGGTCTTCCCGAAGCCCACGTCGCCACAAATGAGCCTGTCCATGGGCATCTCGCGCTCCATGTCCTGCTTTACGGCCTGCGTAGTTTTCACCTGGTCAGGCGTATCTTCAAACATGAACGACGCCTCAAGTTCTTCCTGCATGTATGAATCGGGGGCAAAAGCGTAGCCCTGCTCTTCCCTGCGTTTGGCATACAGGGCTATCAGTTCGCGAGCTATATCTTTAACCTTGTTTTTCGTGCGGTCTTTCAGCTTTTGCCATGCCCCGCTACCTAACTTGTTGATTTTAGGGTCAATACCATCCTTACCCTTGTATTTCAGGATGCGGTGAAGCGAATGTATGTTCACTAACAGCACATCGTTGTCACGATATACTAATCGTGCGGCCTCCTGCACCTTGCCGTTGAAATCAGTCTTCACTAACCCCGCAAATTTCCCGATGCCGTGGTCAATATGCACCACATAATCACCCGGATGCAACATGTTCAGCTCTTTCAGCGTCATCACTTCGCGCTGTTCGCCGTGACTTTTAAGGTTGTAGCGGTGGTAGCGCTCAAAAATCTGATGATCGGTATAGCAGCATATATTCGCATCGTGGTCAATAAAACCCTCATGTAGCGTAAAATTCATGCCGGTGAAAGTGGCATTGAGGCGCTGTTCCGATAAAATGGAGCGCAACCGCCTGATTTGCGCCGAATTTGACGACAGGATGAACGTCTGCACCCCGCTTTGGGCATTATCGGTCATATTATTGGCCAAAAGTTCAAAATTACGATTGAATGATGGCTGCGGCGACGTGTGAAATTCTACTGTCGGGGCCTTGAAAAAGTTTGCCCCGCCTACTTCCATGCAGGCAAACGGGCCGATGGCGTTCAGAAAATCCTCCCCGTTTATCACATCGAAGTCGCGGAAGGTTTCTTTGTAAATACTGTTAAGAATATCTGTAACAAACTGTACATCTGCTATATACAGTAATGATTCGGCCGACAGGAAGTCAAAAAGCGATGCCGTTTTTTTTTCGCTCACCGCCTGAATGTTCGGGACGATGAGCATTTGGCTGGTTTTAGCCTTCGATATCTGCGTGGCGATGTCGAATATTCGTATAGAATCAACCGTGTCGCCAAAGAAGTCGAGGCGAAAAGGGTCTTCTCCGGCGTATGAATACACGTCCAAAATAGTGCCCCGCACGGCATACTGCCCGGGCTGCGACACGAAATCAGTGCGCTCGAAGTTCATCTCTGCAAGCAACTCGACCACCGTATTGGGGTTCAGCCGGTCACCCGCGTTCACTTCAAAGGTGTTCGCCCGCAATGCCTCGCCGGTGATAATTTTCTCCACTATCGCTTCGGGCGAGGTAACGAGCAATACCGGCACGTCTTCGCGCAGCCTGTTGAGCGCCTCCGCACGCATAATCACATTGTCGGACACCACAAGCCCCGACTGCACCGATTTTTTACAGGAGGGGGGAAAAAACAGCGTCAAACAAGGCGTCTCAAGCGCCAGCAGGTCCTCATAGAAGTAGGCCGCAGCCTCATTATCAGGTAATATACATACCGTTGGGGCAGCCACATGAAGCGGTGCAACAGAGGCAAAAAAAGCCCGTGACGAGCCGCACAGCCCGCCAACATGTAGCTTCTCTCCGGCCCGAACCTTCTCGAATGCCGTGCGAACCTTCGCACTCCGCTCATAAAACCGCCGAAATTCTCTCAATTCCAAAATACGGGATTTTCAAACTGCAAAAATAATAAAAATATACGTGACAGCACCCGAAAATACCGACAATGGTTACAAAAACCTGATTATACGTATCATTTCAGCTTGTATTACGGATATTTTAAGAAGAAATTGACAATAAATCGTGGTAGCCCTGCCGTCGGTAATGGTAAAATTGCCGCCCGTGGCATACGGCGGGTCGATATAAACCAAATCAACTTTACCCTTTAACCCGTTGTTTAAAAGGTAATTCAATCCGGTGAGATTGTCGGTGTGTATGAGGAGGTTATCGCTCATTTCAAAACGTGTTGAGCCAAAACTTTTTGCACATCATAAACATTGACCGATTTGTTAAACTGCTTACTAATACTCGGCTCTTTTTCACTTGAAATCCAGATTTTTAATTCTGCATCCAAATCAAAATGTCCGGCAGTTTCGATACTGAAACGAGAAATGGCTTTGTAAACGATAGATTTATACTCTACTTTATGGCCGGTCAATCCTTGCTTATCAACAAGAATAAGTCGTTTATTTGTAAAAATAAACATATCACGAAGAATTTTGAATCCCAGTTCAAAATATTCTTCTTCTGCAAGAAGTTGAGCAAAATCTTTATTTAACTGCTCTTGATTTACGGCACTTGCGTTGCCTAAAAGACCTGAAAATAATCCCATAATAGTGAAAATTTAAAAATTAAACTTATATTTGATAC
>JAISSS010000090.1 GCA_031272965.1 Bacteroidales bacterium
ATTCGACATGGACAGGCTTTGATTCCCCCTCAACGTCCGACACATGGACCGCCACCCAGCCCTGTCCGAACGGGTGGCGGCTACCCACCAAAGCGGAAGTGGAACACTTGTTCTCCTCAACGAGCGTTTCGAGCGAATCGCACACCGGCGGCGGAAGCACTGCCGACTGCTACAAGTATGTCTATAATGACCGGACGCTGTGGTTCAACAAAGAACAGTATCGCGACGAGACCGGCGCCATCGCTACCGGCGACGGCTATTACTGGACGTCGGAATCCAGCCCCACCGACCCGACCAAGGCCATCGCATATCACGGCAATACCATAGTTGAGATGCCCCGTGCCGCCGGTCTGATGGTGCGCTGCGTACATAAAAAACTGCAATCGGACGGAGCGTGGCAATAAGAAAAAATCTTGTGCATACATTAGGAAAAATAAAGGTGAGAGGATTGTCGGGCAACCGGCAGTCTTTTTTTGATTGCAGGATTGAGGGATTGCAGGATTGAATTGTCCACGGTACGAAAATCATGGTAATCAGAAAAATCAGATGAATTCAGGTTTAAGACAGAAGTTTTACCCCATTAATAATTTGAAGAGCACAAATTTAAAGAATGGCGGCAAGAGGCCGCCATTCTTAATATATAACACTAAAACTAAAACATGAATTGTGCAGGGGGGTAACCGTTCAGCATCCTCTTGCTTCCCGCAGGGCTTCGACCATTGCCACCACATTTTCTATCGGGGCATTGGCCTGTATATTATGGACGGAATTGAACACGAAGCCGCCGCCTGCGCCGAGAATTTCTATTTGACGCAACACGTGGTCGCGGACTTGCTGTGGAGTGCCTGTGGGCAGCATCCGTTGGGTGTCGATACCGCCGCCCCAGAAGGTCAGCTTTGAGCCGAAAGTATTTTTCAGCGCCCTCGAATCCATATCTTTGGCGTTGATTTGTACGGGGTTGAAGATGTCGAATCCCGCGTCGATGAGGCATGGCAGAAGAGGCTGCATAGAGCCGCACGAATGTTTGAATACTTTCCACGATGTATGCTCGTGTATCCAGTCGTTAAGCCTTTTATAGTGCGGCAGCCACAGCCCGTTGAACGTGTCCGGCGAACAGAACTGCGAATCCTGTGTGCCGAAGTCGGTGCCGCAGGTGAACACCACATCCACCTTGTCGCCGACAGCCGTCCACAGCTTGCTGTAGTTTGCTATTGCCATATCTATTTGCTTACGGAACATTTCATAGACATAGTCCTGCCTTATAACAGTTGACATGTACCATTCTGCTATTCTGCGGATTCCTTTGGGGTTTTTCAGCCCGATGCCGGGAATAAAAGCGATGTCGCCGAGTGCAGCGCCGCCGAAACTTGCTACTACCGCCTTTCCGGTGGCCGCCGCCCGTTGCACAGCGTCGGTGAAGAATTTAAGGTCGCTGTCGCTGATAGCGCCATACTCTTCCAAGTTGTCTTCGGGGGTGATAGCGGCATCGTCCACAACATCCTGCCGTTCAATAGCGTCGATGAAATATGCGCCCTGCGGCATCTTCGCGCTTGGCGGGTACGAGCGGTCGCCCTGTGCATGGATGAATACTTCGCCGTTAGCGTCAGGCGTCAGGTCTATATCTTTGGCAATAAGTACTTTCTGTCCCCATGGCGTTACCTGCTCGTGCAGCTGCGTCTCGTCGATGTTAAACATATTACGGCTACCGAATACAGGCACACAATCGACGCACATTACATCCTGCAGTTCGGGGTCTATCTCGCCGAGCATCTGAAACGGCTCAATGACGCGCACCGGGCGCTTTTCCAAGCCGTAATGATTGCGCAATGCCTCTACTATCCTGCAATGAACGCCTGTTACAGACGTTGCGCCGAAGTCCACGGGGACGCAGTCGGGCGTTTTGTGTTCCAACGCGGTCGTTATCCGCTGTTTTGAAGTCATATTCATCTTTGTCGATTATTTGTACGGTTACCACACGAGGTCGGAAGACAGCAGTTTTTCGGCGTCCATATTTGGGGCCTCTATGGAGGAGAAGTGGCGGAAGGTGCCCACTTTGAGTTCGTAAGTGGCCTGTTCGTCGCAAACTATCATGCCTTTAGGGTGCAATTGCAGGGCGCTGACAGTCCACAGGTGGCTTACGCCGCCCTCTACGGCGTGGCGCAATGCTCTGGCTTTTCCGTATCCGTTGACCACAATCAGCACTTCGCGGGCATCCATTACGGTTCCCACGCCGACGGTCAGCGCCTTGCGGGGCACCTGATTGACGTCGCCGCCAAAGAACCGCGAATTGGCCACAATAGTGTCCCAGTTCAGCTCCTTGTCGCGGGTACGCGATGCTAATGAGGAGCCGGGTTCGTTGAAGGCGATATGCCCGTCCGGGCCTATGCCGCCAAGGAACAGCTCAATGCCGCCAAGTTCCCTGATTTTCTGCTCATAGCGGGCACATTCCACTTTCAGGTCAGGCGCATTGCCGTTGAGGATATTAACGTTAGCCTCCGGAATGTCGATATGGCTGAAGAAGTTCTCCCACATGAACGTATGGTAGCTTTGCGGATGATTGCGCGGGATGCCCACATATTCGTCCATATTGAAGGTTACCACATTTTTAAACGACACTTTTCCGGCCTTGTAAAGGCTAATCAGTTCGCCATACACGCCCAGCGGCGAGGAACCTGTAGGCAGTCCCAGCACAAAGGGTTCTCCTGCAGAAGGCTCTGCCAGCTGAATCCGGCGGGCAATATAATACGCCGCCCACTTAGACATTCCGGCATAATCCGGCTGTATAATCAGTCTCATATATAAATTTTTTATTTGGCAATTTTGCAGGCAAAGATAGCATAAAATTTTCAATTACACACAAACGAATAAAAATATTGGCGAGGAAACAGCCCCGCCAATCCGTCCAACCGATGAGTTTTCTTATATTTGCAGAATATTTAACAAT
>JAISSS010000054.1 GCA_031272965.1 Bacteroidales bacterium
AGTCCTTCAGTAATACAAATGAGGCTGTTTTAGGGGGGGTAGGTTTTTGAAATTGAAATAATGAGCGCTGACTATCTGCGTGTTACACGATTATTGTCTGAAATTTTGAATTTTGTCGGGTGATAGTGTTAATTTATATATGAAAAAAGACATATGGCAACAATTTCAGTTGAAAATATAACAAGGCGTTATGGCTCATTGACGGCGCTCAATGGGATTTCGTTTGAGGTGGAGAGGGGTGAACTGTTCGGGCTGATTGGACCGGACGTGGCGGGGAAGACGTCGCTGTTCAGGATAATTGCCGTCCTTCGCGGATGCAACGTTGACCAGCCCCGCAACCTCACCAAGTCCGTTACAGTGGAATAGATTTCTTCGTGCCTCGCAATGATGGGCGTCGGGAGTTATAAATCGAACTCAAAATTCACAAAGAATACCGTAGAAACGCCGCCGGTTTCGTACTTGCTCAAACGGAAGTTCGGTGCAATTTTCATCTGCATAAACGGTTGAAATTCTGCCCCTGCGATTGATAGATGTCCGTCGTAGCCGTGCCATCCTTCGGGGTTTGCCGACTTCAAGCGGTCGTATCGCCAGAAGAGGCGCCACTTTGCCGCCACTTTACCCGAAACGAATGTCGAGACGCCATAAACAGTTTTGCCCGCGACAAAGCCTTTGTCGAAGAGTTTAGCCGCCTCCACGCCGCCCGAAATCCACTCGTTCCGGTAGCCTGCAAAGAGCGACAGCAGTTTTTGAGCAGTATAATCAGCTGCTATCGCCTCGTCGCGCATCGCTTCGCTTTCAGTATATACATCCGCATAAATTCTGAATAACAGACTGTTAACGGGAGTTACCGACATACCTGCCGCATAACGGGTACTGTTATTGCGCACTACCGTTTTATAGCCCTCGCCATTGCATACGCTCATATCAGCTGCCAGAAAATTGCCGAACCTGTACGCCACCGTAACGCCCAAATCGGTGCTATGTCCCATTTTGTTGAGGTCTTGAAGCGTCATCGCCACATAACGATGTCCCCAAAATTTTTCCTGTTCGGCAAACTGGTAAAGACCTGTCATGCCGATACTTACATCTAAGCCATTGTTGTTGTAATTAATAAAGGCATTGCGAATATGAGGCTCTATCTTTCCGGCGGTATTGCCCGAAGCGCCGTCAATAATCAGCGTAGCCGACCAAGCAGGCGAAAATAGGTAGGAATAGCCCAGAAATGCCCGCGTAATAGCAAACCCCGTCTCATCATTTATGTTACCCAGCCCTTGTGCGAAGTCGAAAAAACTTCGCGCAATAACCTTGCCCGAAGGTTCAAACTCCGCCACTTCCTGCCCCAGCGCCGTTGTTGCAAGCAAGGGCGACATTATAGCAAACAAAACCACGGTACAAATATTAACTTTTCTCATTCTGATAACACTTTTTGATAGTAGTTTAAGGTTGCAAAAATACACCATCCATGCAGCAGATTGATAAATTAAATGTGAAGATTTTGTGAAGATGATACCTGAACAGCATTTCGACGTTCAGCTGTCAGACAGCATTGCACAATTCATGTACCCCGTGGAATATATCTTTTATGCTCCATTTATTTGCGTTTCCACTGCAAAAAGACGAATCCCGACTGTCCATCCATTTCAGCATCAGCTTATTAACTTGTTGAAGTTGCATGGTACATGACACACATGCCAATATTATGCCGGTTACAAACCGCACTCCGACGCCGTCATTATAGGCACAGTGAAGCAATCTCAATGCCTGATATCCAAATATTATGTCCGCAACGCATATATATCAAAAAAACACTTCTTTGGTACCGGTATTCGCGATGATTTGCGGCGTTGCCAGCGACCGGAATCAGGTTACCTTACAGGGAATTATCCGCTAATTAGAATCCGATTATACTGCTCTTCCGATTGCAAAGATGCGAAAAATAGCGTGTTTGTGGCTCAAGTTCAAATAAAATTTGGGGTATTGTGATAAAAAAGCGTTACCTTTGTTGATGAAAATGCAAGAAAAAACAGCATGAAAAAATTATGTGGCATTTTACGGAAAATATTCAGCAACTGTAAGCGTTTATTTGTGCTTGCAGGCATGCTGCTGCCATTTCTAAGCAATGCAGGCAGTGGACAGCCCCCGAAGTCGGCATTGGAACGGCGGATAGAGAAAGCGGGGCTTGTTGATGTACAGACTATAGACCCGACTGTAGCAGTGCGGTTAGTCTATGCCACAGCAGACAATTTTACCGGGAAAATATTGTATGACAGCCTGCATCGTGCCTATCTGTTGCCGCATGTTGCCCGTATGGTTGCCAATGCCCAAAAAACGTTGCGGAGCACAAATCCTGACCTGCGGCTCATAATCCTTGATGCCGTCCGTCCACGGAACATTCAGCGCAAAATGTGGGATAAAGTGAAAGGCACACCGCTGAACATATACGTATCAAATCCTGTCAACACCAGCCTGCATAATTTCGGCGCCGCAGTGGACATCACTATCGTTGACGCTAAAGGCAGAGAATTAGATATGGGAACGCCATTCGATTATTTCGGAGAAAAAGCCCATATCAACAAGGAAATGCTGCTATTGCAGCAAGGCAAACTTACTGAACAGCAGTTGCAAAACCGATTGCTGTTGCGCAATGCCATGAAGCAGGCCGGATTCCGTGCGCTCCCTACCGAGTGGTGGCATTTTAATGCCTGCTCGCGCGAGGAGGCTAAAGCTAAATATAAAGTGATTGAGTAACAGTTAATTCCTATAACCATGAAACACCTTGTGAAAAATATATTATGCATCGGCTTGTTAATCCTGTTGGCAGGCCCAGTTGCGCAGGCTCAATGGAAAAACCTGCCTGCCAATTCTGAAATACCCGAACATCCACGGCTGCTACTGCTGAAAGGTGAAGAGCAAAAAATCAGGGACAACATTGCCGCAGACCCAGTGTGGGCCAAAGTACATCAGGCAATTATCTCTGAAAGCGACAGGATTATACAGGCACCTGTATTAACACGCATTCAGGTCGGCAAGAGACTGTTAAGTGTCGCACGGGAAGCCCTGCGCAGGCTTTTCTTCCTGTCGTATTCATATCGGATGACCACAAACAGCGTGTATCTTGTAAGGGCAGAGAAAGAGATGCTGGCTATAGCTTCGTTCAGCGACTGGAACCCGTCTCATTTTCTTGATGTGGCCGAAATGACCATGGGAATGGCAATCGGCTATGACTGGCTGTTTGACACATTGCCGGATTCATCCCGCAGGATTATCTCTGAGGCTATTCTCAAAAAAGGGCTGAACCCGGCAATGAACCCGGCGTTTACATGGTATCTCACGGCAACGCATAATTGGAATCAGGTATGCAATGCAGGTATCACTTACGGCGCATTAGCTATTCACAACGAGGTGTCTGAACTGGCTAACTATCTAATTGACAGGGGCATAGAGTCAATAAAACTGCCAATGAAAGACTATGAACCGGACGGGGCATATCCCGAAGGCTACGGATACTGGGATTATGGGACTACTTTCAATGTGCTGTTTATCAGTGCCATAGAAAAAATATTCGGAACTGATTTCGGACTTGCCGATTCGTCAGCGTTCCTGAAAACCGCAGGATTCAAGCAAAACATGCTCGGAGCGACGCATTTATGCTATAATTTTTGCGACAGTGGGCTTGGAGGCGGACTAAGTCCGGCAATGTTCTGGTTTGCAGCCCGTCTGGAGACCCCAGCCTTGTTGTGGAACGAGAAATATTTCCTTGAAAACAGGAAAATTCCGACCGGAGAGCGGATATTGCCTGCACTGATGCTGTGGGGCAGTAACATGAAAATCGGCGATGTCGAGCCCCCGCAAGAACTGCTCTGGACAGGACATGGCACCACTCCGGTGGCATTGATGCGAACATCGTGGACCGCCCCTGACGCCATCTATGTTGGCTTTAAAGGCGGCACCGCGTCCAGTAATCACGCACACATGGATGCCGGTTCTTTTATAATGGAAGCCGACGGCATCCGCTGGGCCTGCGATTTCGGAATGCAAGACTATAATTCGCTCGAATCAAGAGGCGTTGACCTCTGGAACCGCGCACAAAACTCCCAACGGTGGGAAGTATTCCGTTATAACAACATGGTTCACAATACTTTAACTGTTGACAATAGACTGCAGAATGTTGCCGGACATGCTGACATTGTTGCATCATCAGAAACGCCCGATTTTATCAACGCTAAAATTGACCTGTCGGCAATCTATAAAGGACAGCTGGCAGGCGCCATGCGCGGGATAGCCATTATTAACGGCCAATACGTTACCGTCCGCGATGAGTTCCGCACACTTGACCGCCAAACAGTCATCCGATGGACGATGCTCACCACCGCTACGGCAAAACTTAAAGGGAAAAACACAATCGAACTCACAAAAGGCGGCAAAAAACTGCGAATTGAAATCACCGCACCTGTGAAAATCGCCATGAAAACATGGGACACAACCCCTCTGCACGACTACGACGCCCCAAATCCAGGTACGTGTTTAACAGGATTCGAAGCTGTTGTACCCGCTAATACAGATGTCGCATGGACAGTAAACCTGATACCGTCAGGCGTGAAAAAGCCCGTACCTGTAACGCCAAAACTGTCGGAATGGCCTGCTGAATAAACTCCTCTATTTCACCAATTTGCAGCTCACGGGGAAGTGGTCTGACAGCGTAACGCGGTCAACTTTAAAGTTATAAGAATGGAATCCGCCACTGTGCATGATATAGTCAATGCGGAACGATGGCAGCTTGCCGCGATAGGAATTTCCGGTACCGGAGCCGGATTCTACGAAGGCATCAAGCAAGTGCCGCCGGATAGTGCGGTAAGTATAGGATACCGGAGTGTCGTTGAAGTCGCCGCAAACGATGACTTCGTATGGCGAACGCCGGATTTCTTCTGCCAGCCGCTCGGCATGTTCCGTGCGATGGACATAACCCTGCTTCAATTTAGAGACTATTGTTCGCAGCTTGCGGACGCTTTTTTTACGGTCGTTTTCACGCGACAAATCATCTAACGAGTTGTCATCAATATGGTAGCTTTGCAGGTGGCAGCTGAAAATACGGATAGTGTCGCCGTCAATGAACGTATCGGCATACACAATGCGGTTATCGGAACCTGTAAATGATATTTCCCTGATGTTCACTAATTTGTAACGCGAATAAATTGCCGGTTTACTGCCGCCCGTTCCCACTGCTACAGAAGAATAACAGGGCGCCGGTTTATGTGCCGAATCGGGCAGAAACGGGTTGAAATTGCTTATGGGAGGCATCTCCTGCAGGCAAATAATATCGGCGTCCTTACTTTGCAAATACTTGCAAATAGCATCACGGGACGCTTCAACAACCTTATTTTCATTGAAATGCTTCACATTATAGCTGCATACTGTAATACCACTCTCTTCCGACTTTTGAGGGAAAATCCTGAAATAGTTGCGGAAATGCCGCACCCCTGTTAATACCGCCAGCAACGAAAGAAAGAACAGCCATTTTCGCAGGAGAAGCCAGAGCAGGATAAAGAGCAGGTTCGCCAGCAAAAGATATGGATAGGTCAATCCGAAAAAGGCCAGCGGCCATACTTTGGCAGGACTCACCCATACCGACAGGTACGCCAGCAGCAATGCAACGGCACAAGCAAGATTAATCAGTAGTAAAAACTTGATTATCAGTTTTTTAAAGAAAAACCTGCTTTTGCTCCTTCTCTTATTCATACTTTTTCCCGATTTATTTATCTATTCGCTCTTACAAATATCGTTCCAAATCAATAAAAGCGCAGTCAAGATTATTCTCGTCGTCATGAAAATCCTGTCGGCCGGTTATTCGCCATTCTGTAACGTCGATATCGGGAAAAAAGGCGTCCGCTTTGAAAGACTTCTCAACTGTTGTCAAATAGATTTTATGTGCCAAAGGAATAAACTGCCGGTAAACAGATTCTCCTCCAATGACAAACACTTCCGGTTCGTGGGCGGTCAAGGCTAATGCCGCCTCAACAGAGGCAACGGTGTAGCAGCCGGGAAACACCGCATCCGCATCAGTTGTAAGCACGATATGGCGCCGGTTTGGAAGCGGCCATTTGGGCAACGACAATAGCGTTTTGCGGCCCATAATGATGGTATGACCACTTGTCAGCGTTTTGAATCGCCGTAAATCAGCCTTTATATGAAACAGCAACTTGTTGTTGTAGCCTATACCGCCGCTGGAATCTATCGCTGCAATCAGTGAAATCGCCATCGGAGACTATATTGCATTATCTATTTCCAATGTTTTAAGCAGCTGTTTTGCGGCCACATCGGGTGACTGATACTCTTTAAGCAGGCTGATAAATTTGCTGCCAACAATCGCCCCCGAGGCGTTCTCAAAAGCGGCGTTCAGCGTTTCGCTGTTGGAGATTCCGAAGCCAATCATGCGGGGATTGCGCAATCCCATGCTGTTGATTCGCCGAAAATAGGCCAGCCTGGCTGCGTCGAAGCTCTTTTGTGCACCTGTGGTGGCCGCTGACGATACCATGTATATAAATCCCTGCGTATGGGCGTCAATCAAGCGGATGCGCTCGTCCGATGTTTCGGGCGTTATTAGCATGACAATGCGCAGGTCATACCGGTCGGCAACAGGCTTGTAACGGCTCATGTATTCGCTGAAAGGCATGTCGGGAATAATGATGCCCGAAACGCCTGCTGTATGACAGTCTCTGCAAAAATTCTCAAAACCGTACTGCATCACAGGATTGAGGTATCCCATCATTACTAACGGGATATGTACCTCGTTGCGGATAGCGGTTAACTGCGAAAACAGCAGTTTCAAGTTCATGCCATTGCGCAAAGCCACAGAACTGCTATCCTGAATAACAGGTCCGTCGGCCATGGGGTCGGAGAATGGAATCCCGACCTCCAGCATTTGTATTCCATTGGCCTGCAATGCTTTTATTATCAATCCCGTATCGTTAAGGTGGGGAAACCCTGCTGTAAAATAAACCGACAGAATTTTTTCCTGCTTCTGCCGGAACAATTCATTTATTGTCATTTCTTAATCTCTGTTTTTATCTCGTCCAAAAAAGTTCTTATACTGTCAACATCTTTCCATCCTGGTTTTGTCTCAAATTTGCTGTTCAGGTCAATGCCATACAAAGCCGGATGCTGTATTTCCTTAATAATTGCGGCATCGGCTGGGCCAATGCCGCCACTCAGGAAGAACGGTGTTTTGCCCGAATAATTCGAAAGCGCTTCCCATTTGAACTTTATGCCTGAACCACCATATTCACGGGTTTTGGTGTCGAACAGGAAAAAGTCGCAGGCGCCTTCATAGCGGTCACATTCTGCGAACTCCGCATCGTCGGCCACATGAAATGCCTTAATAACTGTTATGCCGGTGTTTTTCACTCTCCAGCACTCATCCGGCGTTTCGCTACCATGCAATTGAACAGCATTTAAGCGTAGCCACCGGGCCATGCTGACAATATTTTTTGTTGTGTCGTTAACGAAGACGCCAACCCGTTGAATACGAGCCGGTATTGCATACACTGCCGCCGCCGAGAGAGTAGTTTCAACGAAGCGGGACGAACGGTCATAAAAAATAAACCCTATCATGTCGATGCGCAGTTTGGTTAACTGGGCCAGGTTATTCGGATATTTCATTCCGCACACTTTTATCCGCAGTCTCTTCTTTCCCATCAGGCAATCATTTTTATAAATTCGATAAGTGTCCGCTCCGGACGAGCGGTCTTCATGAAATTTTCGCCCATCAGGAACCCCCTGAAACCCTCTCTTCGCAAGGCAATCACAGTGTCGGGCGATGACAGTCCACTCTCCGAAATCTTCACAAATTCGGCAGGGATAAGACGCGACAGCCGTACAGTATGGCTAATGTCAGTAATAAATGTTTTCAGGTCCCTGTTATTAATGCCAATAACGTCAGCAACAGGCGGGATATGCGACAGCTCCGATTCGCTGTGAATTTCGAGCAACGTTTCCATGTCCAGCTCATGGGCGAGGTCAACAAAACGTTGTACCTCATCACGGCTCAAACACGCAGCAATCAGCAATACCGCATCAGCGCCGAGTGCTTTCGACTGATACAGCTGATACTCGTCAACGATAAAATCCTTGCGCAACAGCGGGATGCGTGTCAACGCGGAGCGCGCTTTCTCAAAATCGCTGAAACTGCCACCAAAGAACTTCTCATCGGTGAGACAGGATACCGCGGAGGCGCCCCCAGCCTCGTAACCGCGAACAACCTGTTCAATGTCGGCATCGCGGTGAATCCAGCCTTTCGACGGCGACTTCCGCTTAAATTCAGCGATAATTCCCGTCGCAGACGTCTCAAGTGCTTGCCGGAACGATATTTTCTTACGCGACGTCGCTTGCAATTGCTCCTTCAGCTGCTCAATACCGGTTATTCTTTTCTGTTCCGCTACTTCGTGTCGCTTATTAGTACAAATTGTTTCTAAAATATTGTTCACTTCCATATACAATCCGATATTTATAACCCAAATTCCTGGTGGAGTTCGGGAATATCCACATCTAAGAAGCCTTTTTTCAGCAGGCGACGCTTGAACTCTTGCTGTACCAGTGGCTCGCCATGCACAACGAATACGCGCTTAACATCGGCAGGTGACTGGCATGAGAGATATTGACACAAGTCGTTGTAGTCGGCATGAGCGCTCATGGAGTTGAGGGTTACAATGTCGGCGTTCACTTTAAAGATATTGCCGAAAATCCCCACCGTTTCGGGACGCGCTTTCAGACGGGCGCCCAATGAGTGTGGCTCGCAATAGCCGATAAGCAGGATGGTGTTGCGGCGACTTTCGATGCTGTTGGCAATGTGGTGTTTCACACGTCCGGCTTCAGCCATTCCCGAAGCGGAAATAATGACCGATGGTTTATAATTAACGTTCAACGCCTGCGAGTCGCGTTTGTCGGTGATGTAACGCAATCCCTTAAACCAGAACGGGTCTGCATCTGTCTTGAGTAACTTTTGCACTGAGCGGTTAAAACATTCCGTATGTTTTTTGACCACTTCGGTAACTTTTACTGACATTGGGCTATCCACATAGTAGTCCACCGGCGGGAGTTTTCCGTCGATTTCGAGGTCGTTGAGGGCATAAAGCAACTCCTGTGTACGACCGACGCTGAAGGCAGGGATGATGAGCTTGCCCTTCTTGAGCATGCACGTCTCTTCGATGTTTCGGAGCAGGTCGTCAGCATAAGTCTCTATGCGGTCATGCAGGCGGTCGCCGTATGTTGATTCGATGACTATGTAGTCGGCGTGGGGGAACGGTTCCGGTGCATGCAGAATAGGGTCTCCATAGCGTCCCACGTCGCCGCTGAAAGCCAGCGTTGACGTGGCGCCTTTCTCATTAAGGGTCAGAAACACTGTAGCGCTGCCTGCAATATGGCCGCCGTCAAACAGTTCGAGACGGATGTCGCTGTCCACCTGCACAGGGTGGTGATACGGCACTGCACACAGGTGCTCAAACGTCCGGTGAACGTCTTCTTCCGTATATATCGGATGCAACGGGTGTTTACCGTCCTTAACCCGCTTCTTGTTTATCAGATGCAGGTCCTGCTTCTGGATAGCTGCCGAATCGAGTAAGAGGATTTTTATGATGTCAATAGTGGCAGGCGTAGCAAAAATTTTACCCGTAAAGCCATCTTTAACTAATTTGGGCAATAGTCCCGAATGGTCAACGTGGGCATGCGACAGAAACACATAATCGACCTCCGCGGGGTCAAATCCCCATGTCCGGTTCAGATGGTCGGTTTCCGGTCCCAATCCTTGAAACATCCCGCAGTCAAGCAGAAATTTCTTCCCGGTATTCAATGTTACCAGATGCTTACTGCCGGTAACAGTACGCGCGGCGCCATGAAATGATATCTTCATCTCTTAACAGTTATTAAAACGCGCCAAAGATAGCGCTTTTTTCGACTGACTGGTCTATTTCAGGCTTCAAATTTAACAGTCAGGGCAGATACAGCTATTCACTGCCCATATTTCATCGTTTCGTTAACAGCTTCCGACGCCAGCTTTTCACCCGGTAATTTGTCAAACGAGACCTTGAAGGAATATGCAAAATCACAGGGACGTTTTTTGGGGAACGACAATATCAATCCCCCGTCGGTTTGTTCCCATTCTATTTTTTCGTCAGACCCCAGCATGCTCACCGCAGTAATTTTAGCATCGCCAATCACATCAGGAGTAAGCGAAGTAACTGTAACATGGGCAGTATCGTTCCAGCTGAGCGCTGTTATGTACATGTCGGTTCCCTTTACCGTAAATCGCATGTCACGCGAAGTATATTGAGTGGCAGTATTGTCTGTAAATGAGCCTTGGGTTGGTTGAGCATCGCCCTCTCCTGCTCTTTTCCAGCATCGCGTACCGTAAATTGCTTCTCCGTTTACGGCAAGCCATTCACCGATTTTCAGCAGAATTTCGCGTTGCTCGTCGGTAATCGTGCCGTCAGGACGTGGGCCGATGTTCAGCAATAAGTTACCGTTCTTGCTGACAATGTCAATAAGGTCGTGGACGATTTGCTGGGGAGTCTTATTCTCCTCATTTTCAATATAGCCCCACGATTTTTTGCCGACAGAGGTATCGGTTTGCCATGGGAATTTCATCATGTTGCCGGACTTGCCGCGTTCCAAATCCCACACCTGAATATTGGTGGGGTATCCCTGTTTGGTATTCACAACAACTTTTTTGCCCCAATCGATGGCGTTGTTGTAGTAATATGCCATAAACCTGTTGAAATACGGCACATATATGGAATCGTTGACCGTCCAGTCAAACCATATCAGGGAGGGCTGATATTTGTTGACAAGTTCGTAAGTGTGGGCAAGCCAGTCTCTGGCAAATTCATGGCTTAACTTCCCCTCAAGTCGTGGTCCGTACATAGAGATGTTGCCATCACGGACATCGGAAGGGTAATGCATGCCTTCGTTGAAGTACCACCAGTGTTCGGCACGGTGAGAAGACAGTCCGAAAACGAGACCTTCTTTTTCCACAGCCTGTTTCAGCAGTCCGACAATATCTTTATGAGGCCCCATTTTCACGGAATTCCACTCGTTCAGGTCACTGTCATACATGGAAAAGCCATCGTGATGCTCGGCCACCGGCACTACATATTTCGCACCCGCCGCCTTAAACAGCGCCGCCCACTCATCCGCGTCGAACTTTTCGGCCTTAAACATCGGAATAAAATCCTTGTACCCGAACTGCGTATGCTCTCCGTATGTGGCTACATGATGCTTAAACTCCGGCGAATCTTTTTTATACATGCCGTGGGCATACCATTCGTTGCCAAAAGCCGGCACTGCATACACCCCCCAATGAATAAAGATGCCGAACTTGCCGTCAGTGAACCACTCCGGAAATTCATAATACCGTGCAATAGAATCCCAATCAGGCTTGAATACTTCAGTGCCTTTCGGCGAGGCCACAGAATCAATGTTTATCTGTGACCTGTGGCATGACACCGCACACAGTGCTACAAAAATGCTCACAAAAAATCTCTTCATAAAATCAGCTTATTTTGCCGCAAAGTTAGCAATTTCCCTAATTGTTTTATATCTTTGCAGCCTGAATAAACATTTATATCATTTAATATGACATTTAAATCAGGTTTTGTTAACATTATTGGCAACCCTAACGTGGGAAAATCAACTGTCATGAACGTGCTGGTGGGCGAGCGGCTGTCTATCATCACCCAAAAAATGCAAACCACGCGACATCGCATCAAAGGCATCGTCAGTGGCGACGACTTCCAGATTATCTATTCCGACACGCCCGGAATCCTCAAACCAAGCTACAAATTGCAGGAATCAATGATGAAATTCGTTGATACAGCCCTGCTTGACGCTGACGTTATCATCTACGTTACCGACGTGGTAGAACAGCGGGACAAACACAGCGAATATATAGAACGCATCCGCAACGCAGAAGTCCCTGTATTACTGCTAATTAACAAGATTGACCTCTCAACACAGGACACCGTCATTGAATTAGTGAACTATTGGCAGGAACAGCTGCCGAAAGCCGAAATCATGGCAGTATCGGCACTGGCCAAGTTCAACGTGGCACCAGTGTTCGACCGAATCCGTGAACTGTTGCCGGAAGGCCCGCCATATTTCGATAAAAATGACCTGACAGACCGCAATGAGCGGTTTTTCGTGTCGGAAATCATCCGCGAAAAAATCCTGCTTAATTACGACAAGGAAGTGCCGTATTCGGTAGAAATCGAAGTCGAGGAATTTAAGGATGATGGGGCGCTGCTACGACTGAGATGCCTGATTCATGTATCCCGCGACAGTCAGAAAGGCATCATCATCGGGCGACAGGGACAGGCACTCAAAAAAGTCGGCACACAGGCGCGCAAAGACATGGAAGAATTTTTCGGCAAGAAAGTGTTCCTTGAGCTGTTTGTAAAGGTAAGCCGTGACTGGCGTGACCAGGACAAGGCGCTAACAAGATTCGGATACGATTTTCAATGATTCTTAGTGTCATATTTTGTATTGTCCAATAAACAATTTGAAAAAATGCCTAAAACATTTTTTCGCATAGTTTTCGTAAATAATGGGGTATTCGCACATTAAATATTATACTTATGTTCAAAATATATTTTATAAATTATGATAACTGCCATTTTGCGAAAATATTATAAACTGTACATAAAAAAATGATTAAAACAATAACTGCCGGAAAAGACATTTATTCAATATCTACGGCATCTTCGCAGCAAACGAATATTAGAAAAACAGTATCGTTTTTTCCAAAAATCAGACAGCTAACGAAAAAAACAGTAATTTTGGAACAAATTTCGAGAATATGAGAGTAGTTTTACAACGTGTAACTCAGGCATCCGTTACTGTTGAGGGACGGATAAAATCGGCAATCGGCAACGGCCTGCTGGTGTTAGCGGGTATTGAAGATGCTGACACGCAGGAAGATATCGACTGGATGGTCAGGAAGATATGCCAGCTGCGCATTTTTAACGACAGTCAGGGCGTGATGAACCTTTCAGTAGAAGAAACAGGCGGAGACATCTTAGTAATCAGCCAGTTTACGCTGATGGCGCTGACAAAAAAGGGCAACCGCCCGTCCTACATACGCGCGTCAGGGCCGGAACATGCGGTACCAATATATACAAAACTGATAGAATGTTTGGAAGCGCGGCTGGGAAAGCCCGTCGGTAGCGGCATTTTTGGCGCCGACATGAAAGTTGCCCTGCTCAATGACGGCCCAGTTACTATCTGGCTCGATTCAAAAGCAAAAGAATAACCGCCCGCAGAGCATCACTCTTCAACAACAATAAACACATCTTCATTTTCCTTCTTCAATCGGAACTGTTCACGGGCAAATTTTTCAAGGTTTTCAGGATTGGTACGTAGCTCGTATATTTTCTGCCTGTCAAACGCGATTTTCCGTTTCAACCGGGCTTGTTGCTCAAGCAGTTGCTCCAACTTCCGGCGGTTACGGCGCTGCTCAAGAAAGTTGTACTCGTCAAAAAATGCTACCCAGACAATAAATACCACTGTCCCTGCCAATATAAGATTTATTGCCTTTCTCGATATTATTTTGTTCTTCATGATACTTTTCATTTAAAACGCAAAGGTAATGAAAATTTCGTTTGTACTGCCCAGACACGGATGAATTTGATGTTACATCAATTTTTCATCAATAAGATATTTATTTCTGTCGGGAGAATTTCTTGACACGAGCTCGCTGAGGAATCCTGCGACGAACAGTTGGGTGCCGATAATCATGGCCGTCAGTGCAAGAAAGAAGTAGGGGCTTTCAGTAACCCGCGGCGCGGCGCCGCCGTGTGCCACTATGAGCAACTTACTGATACCCAGCCACAAAGCGGCGAAGAAGCCCAACAGGAACACCACAGTCCCCGCTAATCCGAACACGTGCATGGGGCGTTTCCCGAACTTGGCGATAAAGTTGACCGACAGCAGGTCAAGCGGGCCACGTATAAACCGCTCTATTCCGAACTTGGTAACCCCGTGTTTTCGCTCCTGATGTTGCACAACTTTCTCCCCGATGCGGTTAAAACCTGCCCACTTGGCAATAATTGGAATATATCGGTGCATGTCGCCATACACTTCAATGCTTTTAACCACAGAACTGCGGTAAGCCTTAAGACCACAATTGAAATCATGAAGCCCTATGCCCGAACTGCGCCGCGCAATCCAGTTGAAGAATTTGCTCGGTATATTCTTTGTTAACTTGGGGTCATAACGCTTCTTCTTCCAACCTGACACTAAATGGTAGCCTTCGTTCACTATCATGTGATAGAGGCCGGGGATTTCGTCAGGACTGTCTTGCAAATCGGCATCCATAGTGATAACGACATCGCCTCTTGTTGCTGCGAATCCGGTTTGCAGGGCGGCAGATTTGCCATAGTTGCGACGGAACTTTATGCCTTTAATATTGGGATTCGCCGTATGCAGGCGCGTTATCACAGCCCAGGAGCTGTCGGTACTGCCATCATCAATGAACAGTATTTCGTAAGACAACCGGCACTCTGTAACTACACGAACAATCCATGAGGACAGTTCATCGAGCGATTCCTCTTCGTTTAATAACGGGATAACTACTGAAAGGTTCATATCTCTTGCTGATTTTTTATTCCTGTTGATGGCGGCACCTGTCCCCCCCTGCTCACAAACGCGGAAGTAATCGACGAGAAGAGCATTCCTGTGAGGCCGTACATAAATGTGGTTGAAAGGGTAACTGCAAGCGGGTTTTGCATCAGCCTCATAGTCTGCGACACAGCATCCTCAATTTTATCGTCAGGGAATTTGCTCTGTAACATGGCTGCCTCTACTATCGCTCTGCTCTGTTCCAACAGCGACGGGTCGCTATGTATAAGAATGATGCGCCACACGGCAAGAAACACACTTGCGCACATTGTAACATACACGCCATACGCGAAACTGATTCGGTATAGAACAGTGCCGCCGAGACAATTATCTCGGTATTTAATCTGCGCGATGAGAATTCCGACCGCTACAAGAACATAGGACAGCCAGCCCAATGCAGCATTACCCTGCGCATCGGCGAGGTAGATAACCGCATTGAATATAACCATCGCTGTTCCAAGATACAGCCCTGAGGTCAGTATGCTCTTAAAAAATGAATTATCATTCATAAAAAAACTTTGAAGCGGCAAAGTTACATGATTTTTCAACAAGTGGAAGAAAAAATGGCAATCTGCAGGAATTTTGACGGGAATCAGTCTCATAATGCCTGATAACCGCATACCTCAGCCCATCCCCTGACTCATCAGGAACATAACTGCGAATGCGATAATTGCGTACAGCTCCGGAAAAACAGCCAGAATCATGGTTTTTCCGAACAAGTCGTAGCCGGAAGCGATAGCAGAGATGCCATTAGCAACGATATCGCCCTGCTTAATAGCCGAGAACAGTCCGACGAAGCCGAGCAGCAACCCTGCGCCAAAAACGGCAGCGCCCTGTAAGGTGGTCGGGTCACCGGTCAACGACAGGTTCATCCAGAAATATCCGGCGAAGCCATACAGCCCCTGTGTTCCGGGTAATGCGCTCAACAGCATGTACTTGCCGAACTGGTCGGGACTCTTCTTAACTGCCCCGATGGTGGCATTTGCGCCCTTCGACACCCCGATGGCACTTCCTACGCCAGCCAGAAATACCATTAAAGCAAATCCGGCATAAACCAATAAATAGTTGTAAAACAATGGGTCCATAGTTGTTTAACTTTTTCGTTACAAAAACAAAGGTATATATTTTTTCTCAATAAAACACGTAATTAACATTTTTTACAGCACTGTATGCCGGAAGCGACTCTTACACTTCCGATATCTTCCTGAATGGTGTGAATACACGGCTCTCGCCGCTGAATCCGGCATTCTTGTAGAACTCCACAAACGTCAAACGCATCGGATGAACAAAAGCGCCCAAAGATGACAACGCAAAATTCATTGCATGACCAAACAGCAACAGCAGTACGAATACCACCGGCCCTATATATGGCATCCTGCCAAATTCAACGGCCATATTATTTACCACAAGACCGAGTATGGAGCCTGCCAGTCCCAGAGCAAACAGCCGCACATAAGAGAGAATATCGCCCACTAATCCGGTAACGTTGCTATAGACGTCCCACAGTCCGGCGCCAACATGTTGCAGTGAAGCGAGCGCAATACGGCCAACATGTAGTCGTCCGGCAGCATTGGTCAGCATCTTCCGCTTCCATTCCGCCGAAAAGAACAGTATCAGCGCTCCGGCAATGATATAGCCCGCTGTGCGAATAAACGAATATGGCGGGACAGCCGCAAGTTCTTTACAGAAATATTCAAACACTCCGGCAACAGCAAACAGCAACAGCCATCCCAGCGACCCCAGCCACAATGTTGTGCCTTGAATAAACTGGTTGATAACCCGCAAAATAATGGCAAAAACCACCTGAATCACGCCAAGCAGCAAAGCCATCGTAAATATCCTGTTGCTGTCTAAGAACATGTCTTTAACCTGCGCAAAAGCAGGTACCGTTACTAACGGCACACCAAAGAAAGTGCCGAATATGCTACCCATCACCACCGTTGCACCACCAAGCCATTGCCCCAGCGTCAAATACGGGCGCAACGATTGGGCAGTGAAGAACTTGGCAATTGTGGCACAGAGCAGAATCAGCAGCCCATAACCGGCGTCGCCAAGACAACACCCGAAGAACAGCGCGAAGAACGGCGCGAAGAACGCGGTAAGGTCTAATTCGCGGTAATTGGGCAGTGAATAGAGTGCGCCGATAGGTTCAAACAAGCGGCTGAAGCGGTTGTTCCGCAGTTTTACCGGCGGAATTTCGCCCTCGTCCGGAGCTATTGGCTGACCATAAACAAGGATGCTGTGGGCAGCTAAGTAGTCGGTCAACTGCTTCGCAGACGTGCGCGGCGTCCAGCCTTGCAGGATTTGCACCGTCCCGTCGCCGAATTCATCAGTGCGGTTGGCGCGTATATCAAGCCATTGCAGCATGTTACGCACATCAAGCAGGCGGCTTTTCAGCACGTCAGAGGCCGCAGCAAATTGCCGCAATCGTGTTCGGATGGCATCAACCGTATGCTCGCCCTGCATTATAGTGTCCTGTATATCAGCAATTTGTTTCTCAGGAGGCTGCACTTCCGACAGCCCGCAAACCGGAGCGCCTACAGTTACAAATTTCACACTGCGGGCGGTCTGTTCGATGATTTCGGCAGGAACATCATGCAGCCATTCCGCGTTGAATTTTTTTGCAGGAACATCATAGAAATGCAGAGATATGCCCTGCTCCGCCAGTTCACGAATACGGACACCGGAGAAGTCGCCCCACTGTTGTTTTTCGGCCAGCATCTGACGAAGCGCTTTCAGCTCGTTGTCCCGCTCAGGCAGCTGCCGCAGCAATGTCGGCGTTTCGGCAATCACTGTCGCGGGAGGAATATCTGTAGCAGGTATTGCAGCATCGGTATATGGCAGTAATTGAGTCAGCGTTTGCGTCAGGCGGGCTTCCTCGTCCTGCAATGCGGCAATGTCCTGCGTCAGGCAGGCATCGCGAACCGGCTCTATGTGAACGGCGCCCATCTTTTCCAAGTCTCCGAGAAATTCGTCATAGAACCGGTGATAAACAAAGAAGACGTATTTCAGCATTGGCACTATCATGAGGCGACCTCCTTATTCAGTTTGGTTTTCAGCAGTTTTTGTCCGGCTTTCGAGAGATTGTCTTCGTCTTCGAGATACCGTTTTATCTGTCGGATTCCGTCTTCGAGGGCCGGAATCTGTACCTTTTCATAGAGGTTTACTTTTTGGGTCGCTTTTTTACGTGCCTGTTCGAGCAGAGCAAGGCGTTCGTGCATCGTCCGGTGGGCGGCCATGGCGGTGAGAAATTCCTCCTGCGCGGCGAGACCGTCGTGAAACCAGTCAGGCAAAGTGAGCGGCAGTTCAGGTGCATCGGTCGCTATTCCGATGAAATTTGGCACTGCAATGCCTGCAATTTTTTCGTATTTTATTTGTATATCTTTGATTTTCAGCAATGAGAAGTCATATTCATTCCACAGTCCCTGCCATGATTCGATGCGCTGTAGCACATCGCGCATGACCGCCGCCGCCTCATCGGTCTTGCGACGGGCGTCAAACACGAGGGCACGAAGAGCCGCTTCCTTGTTTTTCAGCGTGGGCAATGCCTTGACCCGCATCTTCAAGCGGTTCTGAAATTCCCGCAGGACTGTTTTGTTATATTTTATCTCTAATTTCATGCTGTTGCTTTCCAGTACAGGTCAGTAAATTCCTGCTTTATGCCGACCTCGTCCTTAGTGAGATATTTGCCGAACAGCCGCCAAGTCTCGTCAAGCATTTCGTTGATACCCAGATTGACGTCAATAGCGAGGATATTGCGCGAGTAATCTTCGGAGAATTTCAAGACGCGGCGGTCATAATCCGACAGTTCGAAGCCGTTTTCGAGTTTGGTTTTCGAGTTGGCGGCATCGGCATAAAGGCGTATTGCGGCGTTCATCACTTGCGGATGGTCTTTGCGGGTAACCTTTCCAATAACTAATTGTTTGAGACGTGACAGGCTTCGGAACGGGTCGATGATGACCCGGTTGACTTCCGGGGCGCGACGCAAAAACAACTGCCCCTCAGTGATATAGCCTGTGTTGTCAGGAATAGCATGGGTAATGTCGCCTCCCGACAGCGTGGTTACAGCCAGAATCGTGATGTTCCCACCGGTGGGAAACTGCACCGCTTTTTCGTAGATTTTTGACAAATCGCTATATAGCGAGCCGGGCATACTGTCTTTCGACGGAATCTGGTCCATTCGGTTCGACACGATACTTAAAGCGTTGGCATATTGGGTCATATCGGTGAGCAGTACCAGCACTTTCTCGTTCTTTTCCACCGCAAAATATTCGGCGGTAGCTAACGCCATATCGGGAATCAGCAGACGTTCGACGGGCGATTTGTCAGTGGTATTGATGAACCCGATTATTTTTGACTGTCCCTGTCCTTTCTCGAAGGCGTTTTTGAAAAAGAGGTAGTCGTCGCGGGTAAGTCCCATTCCGCCGAGGATGATGCGGTCAACTTGTGCTCGCATGGCAATCAGCGCCAATACTTCATTGTAGGGCTGGTCTGGGTCGGCAAAGAAGGGTATTTTCTGGCCCGACACGAGGGTGTTGTTCAGGTCAATGCCTGCAATTCCAGTAGGAATAAGCTCGCTGGGCTGCATACGCCTGACGGGGTTTACCGACGGCCCGCCAATGGGGTATTCGCGGCCTTCCACAGTGGGCAATCCGTCGATGGCGTTGCCGAAAGCATCAAAAAAGCGCCCGTCCATGTAATCGCTTAGCGGCAACATGGGGGCTTTGCCGGTGAAAATTACATCGGCATCGCTTCGAAGCCCTTCCGTACCTTCGAACACCTGCAAGGTTACCCGATTGCCCGCAATTTTTACCACCTGCGCGGCACGTCCCTGCACCCAGGCTAACTCCTCATAGCCCACATTGTCGGCCTCCAGCGTACACGTCGCTTTGGTGATATTGGTCAACCGACAGTAAATAGTCTGAAATGCTCTGGCTTTCATCCTGTTATCATTATTAGAGCAAAGATAGCAAAAATATTTCTACTGACAACACGATTAACAATTTTTTAGTTTTTGATTTGCAATTCCCGACTTGAGATGACGACACAAAGCACAAGGGAAAATTTTTATGATTAGCAAAAAATTCTATTAGTTGACAGGCAACTGCTCATGGTCTGGTTTGGCCGTTGCCGTCGATGAGCCACTTGTAACTTGTCAGTTCTGCGAGTGCCATGGGGCCGCGGGCATGCAGTTTTTGGGTAGATATTCCGATTTCGGCGCCCAGTCCGAATTGCGCCCCATCGGTAAACGCGGTCGAGGCATTACAGTAAACAGCAGCGGCGTCAACCATTGTACGGAACAGTTCTTTATGCTCCTCGTCTTCCGTAACAATTGATTCGCTGTGTTTGGAACCATATCGGGCGATGTGTGTCAGCGCCTCGTCAAGGGACGCCACTGTTTTTACAGCCATTTGATAGCTCAGAAATTCGGTGCCGAATGATTCGGGCGTCGAATGTTTGAGCAGTTCGGCAGGATAATGACCATTAAGAGCCTCGAATGCCTTTTCGTCAGCGTAGATTATCACATTAAACCCCGACATTCGGGAGCATATTTCGGGCAGTACGGGCAATAGTGCTGCATGGATTATCAGGCAGTCGAGCGTATTGCATACAGACGGGCGGCGGGTTTTAGCATTGGTAACGATGTCGCGGGCAGAGGCAATGTTAGCGCTATTGTCCACAAAAGTGTGGCAGATTCCGGCTCCTGTTTCGATGACCGGGATTGTTGCATTTTGGCGCACATGGTTGATGAGCTGTTGTGAGCCGCGGGGAATAATTACATCCACGAATCCACGGGCGTTGAGCAGCACGTCGGCAGCGGCGCGTCCGGCGGGCAGCAGGGACAGCGTGTTTACGTCAACGCTATGTTGTCGGAGCACGTCATGGATAACGGAAACTATTGCAGCATTTGATGCGTATGCGTCGCTGCCGCCTTTGAGGATGCAGGCGTTACCCGCTTTGAGGCACAGCGAAAACACATCAAAAGTAACGTTGGGACGCGCCTCATAGATTATGCCGATAACACCGAAAGCCACTGATACTTTACGGATATGCAATCCGTTAGGGCGTGTGGTCTCCCACAGCGTCCGTTTCAGCGGCGACGGCAATGCGGCGACGGCGCGTATGTCGGATGCGATTGCGGCAATACGGTTCTCCGACAGTAGCAGTCTGTCATACATCGAATTAGCCGGGTCCATTCTGGCTAAGTCTTCCCTATTTTCGGTCAGAATAAATCCGGCATTGCGTTCAGCGGCGTCGGCAATGTCGAGCAAAATTCCGTTAATAGCTGCCTCATCAAGCAGGCATAATTTCTTTGCCGCCTCCGCCGTAAGTCTTAACTGTTCCTGAGTATCCATTTATACTGAAATTTTGTTGCAAAAATAGTAAATTAATTGTCACGGACACAGATATGCCTGAAAATTCACGAACAGTGGATACTTGGGAGATTAAAACAGCGCGGAAACATCATTTTCACATGCACAATATTCATTTTCCGGTAAAAATTCATTAGAAAATGCGGATGTAATGATTTTTTTTGTAATTTAGCGGTTTAAAACCATGATTCGACGAATAATGATAATTCGGCATATAAAAAAGTTAACGCTCTGTTTCATTTTGTGTTTTGCGTTGCTACCTGCGGCGCGGGCAAACGAGTCTTCGGCATTTGATGCGGGGAAGTTCGTGATGGAACACGTGTCGGACGCGCATGAGTGGCACCTTTTCACTGTGGGCGATGTTCATGTCAGCATCCCGTTACCTGTTATTTTATACAGTAAAACAGGAGGCTTTCATGTGTTTTTGTCGTCCCGGTTTGAGCATGGGCATGCTGTGTGGCAGAACTTTCGGATTGCGCAGGAAGGCTCGCCACATGCGGGTAAGATTGTCGAGCTGGACGCATCCGGTACAGAGTTAGCCGCGTTGCCGTGGGATTTTTCAATCACCAAGACGGTTGCGGGACTGATATTCAGCGCGATAATTATAATATTACTGTTCACGTGGTTAGCACGGCGGATGCAGCAAATAGCGGGACATGCGCCTTCCGGCCTGCTGAACATGCTTGAACCGGTCATTCTGTTTGTACGCGACGATGTAGCCAAGTCGTCTATTGGCGAGCACTATGAACGGTTTATGCCGTTCTTACTGTCAGTATTTTTTTTCATCCTGATAAACAACCTGTTCGGGTTGATACCGATAGCTCCCTTTGGCGCCAATGTTACCGGCAATATTGGGGTAACGCTGGTGCTGGCACTGTTTACGTTCTTCGTAACATCGTTTTCGGGCAACAGGCATTATTGGAAAGAGATATTCAATCCGGATGTGCCGGTGTGGATGAAGTTTCCGCTGTTTCCGCTGATGCAGCTGATAGAGATTATGAGCATGTTCATAAAGCCGATAGTTCTGATGGTTCGTTTGTTTGCCAACATGCTGGCAGGGCACATGGTAATCACGGTATTTTTGTCGCTGATATTTATGTTCTCGGCTCTGCTGGGGCCTGTAGCCAGCTATGGGGTATCGGTACTGTCGGTAATTTTTTCGGTGTTCATCACCCTGCTTGATGTGTTGGTATCATTTATACAGGCGTATGTATTTACGTTATTATCAGCATTATACATTGGTATGGCGACATCTGGAGAGCATTAAAACAGGATATTTTTTTTGTTATTATATAAACTAAATTTTGTAATTATGTCATTCTTATTTACTACATTGGCAGATGCAGGGCTTCCGTTGTTCGGAGCTACAATAGGCGTAGGCTTAGTTGCTATCGCCGCGGGTATAGGTATCGGCAAAATCGGGGCAGCCGCTCTGGAAGCGATAGCGCGGCAGCCGGAAGCGGGCAGCGATATCCGCTCAAACATGATTGTTGCGGCTGCGCTGATAGAAGGCGTTGCGTTCTTCGCGTTAATTGTCTGCTCGCTCGAAATCTTCCTGTCATAGAAGTGGAATGTTTTTGCCGGACTTTCGGGCTTGCCGGAAGTTCCGGCATATTTTTGGAACTAAATAAAAATTAAAGCAATGGGATTTGTAACTCCCGATTACGGGACAATTTTCTGGATGTGTGTCGTGTTTGGAATCACCGTATGGATTCTGAAGCGGTTTGCGTGGAAGCCTATACTTAACGGACTGAAAGCCCGCGAGCAGCAGATAGCCCGTGCTTTGGCATCAGCCGAAAGCGCCCGTGAGGAGATGAAACGCCTCGCGGCACATAACGAGGCAGTGCTACAGGAAGCCCGCGCAGAAAAAGAGAACATCCTGAAAGAAGCTATTACTCTGAAAAACAAGCTACTGTCAGACGCCAAAGAACAGGCGGCCATGGAATCGGAACACCTGCTCGAAATGGCCAAACATAAAATAGAAGAAGAGAAGAACGCTGCTATCAACGACATACGGCAGCAAGTGGCCGAGCTGTCAGTAGAAATCGCCGAGAAAGTACTGCGTCGCGAACTCAGTAATCCGACAGCACAACAGCAGTTAGTTGACAGCATCGTCAAGGATATGAACATAAGCTAATTTAATAATTAAATATGCAACACGAATTACGGTCGGCGGCCACCACTAACGGTCGCAGGATGGCCGGGGCACGAAGTCTGTGGCGTGCCTGTGGTATGACCGAAGCCCAGATGGATAAACCGGTCATCGCTATCGCCAATTCATTTACGCAGTTTGTGCCGGGGCATGTGCATCTGCACGAGGCCGGACAGCTGGTGAAGCAGGAAATAGAGAGGCTTGGATGCTTCGCTGCCGAGTTTAACACCATAGCTATTGACGACGGCATCGCCATGGGACACGACGGTATGCTCTATTCGCTGCCCTCCCGCGACCTCATTGCCGACAGCGTGGAATATATGTGCAATGCGCACTGCGCCGATGCGTTAGTATGTATCAGCAACTGCGACAAAATTACGCCGGGTATGCTTATGGCCTCCATGCGGCTGAATATACCCGCCATTTTCGTGTCGGGCGGGCCTATGGAAGCCGGTCGCCTCGACGGTCATGGCCTCGACCTGATTGACGCTATGGTACAGAGCGCAGACCCTGCAATTACAGACGAGCAGGTTGCCCGCATTGAACGCAACGCCTGCCCCACATGCGGCTCCTGCTCCGGCATGTTCACCGCCAATTCGATGAATTGCCTCAATGAAGCTATAGGCCTCGCACTACCCGGCAACGGCACCATATTAGCCACGCATGTCAATCGTCGACAGCTGTTCATCGATGCCGCCCGCCTTATCGTTAACAATGCATGGGCATACTACCGCGACGGCAATGAAAGCGTATTGCCCCGCAGCATCGCCGTTCGCAACGCCTTTCGCAACGCCATGACTCTCGACATCGCAATGGGCGGTTCCACAAATACCGTACTGCACCTGCTGGCAGTGGCCAACGAAGCAGGCGTAAATTTCACCATGGACGATATTGACGCTCTCTCGCGGCGCACTCCATGTCTCTGCAAAGTGGCGCCAAATACCAATAAATTCTATGTTCAGGATGTTAACCGCGCCGGAGGAATATTGGGTATTATGGCCGAACTTGACAAGGGGGGACTGCTTGACACTTCCGTTGCCCGCGCTGACGGCCTGACCCTGCGACAGGCAATTGACAGCTTTGCCGTTACAAGTCCGGCCGTTACCGGAGAGGCAAAAAAGAAGTTTCTGTCGGCGCCCGGCAACCGCTTCAACCTCGTTATGGGAACGCAGGACGCCGTGTATCCGTCGCATGACCTTGACCGTACCGAGGGCTGTATCCGCGACATGGCCCATGCCTACAGCAAGGATGGCGGGCTGGCTGTACTGAAAGGCAACATTGCCATTGACGGCTGCGTGGTGAAAACGGCAGGCGTTGACGAGAACATTCTCCGATTCACCGGCCCTGCAAAGGTGTTCACCTCGCAGGATGCGGCCTGCGAAGGCATACTTGGCGGAAAGGTGCAGTCCGGCGACGTTGTGGTCATCACTTACGAAGGGCCTAAAGGCGGGCCGGGAATGCAGGAGATGCTTTATCCTACCTCGTACAT
Source organism: Bacteroidales bacterium (assembly GCA_031272965.1). Lineage (GTDB taxonomy): Bacteria > Bacteroidota > Bacteroidia > Bacteroidales > Prolixibacteraceae > JAISSS01. The sequence continues at coordinate 24,677 of JAISSS010000054.1, forward strand.
CAAATCGCGACATCTTGGCAAAGCCTGCGCGCTGATTACCGATGGACGTTTCTCCGGCGGCACTTCCGGCCTGTCAATAGGGCATATATCGCCCGAAGCGGCATCCGGCGGAGCAATCGGATTAGTACGTGATGGCGACATCATCGAAATTGACATACCAGCCCGTGCCATCAATCTGCGTGTCAGCGATGTCGAACTGGCACACCGTCGGGCGGAAGAAGAAGCCAAAGGTGCAGCTGCGTTCCGTCCTGTCGGGCGCTCCCGCCACATCAGTAAAGCCCTGCAAGCATACGCCAGCATGGTAGCTTCTGCCGATAAAGGTGGCGTGAGAATTGTGGAATAAGGCTTGACTTGTCATCTGATACGTAACAGCAATAACACTTACAAAATAAAATCGCAGGGACGGGGTGATACCCATCCCTGCGATTGAATGATTCTGCGAATCAAAATATGCAGGATTTCCTTTTATATCCTATTCTACGCCCAATATTTTGACGGGACCGAGAAGTCCTGCTTCCTGTAGAGCGAGCTCGGCCGTCCAGCCACCGTAGCGGGCTTTTACGATGCGCTCGGATTCGGGCAGCTGCAGGTCGCCAATGATTCGGTTTCGCCAAGTATTGACCACCTCTACCTCGACCGTATTGTTGCCTGATTTCAGCAAGTTGGTAACGTCCACGCGGTAGGGTGGCGTCCATAGTCCGCCGACATATTTGCCATTCACCTTCACCTTTGCCATTGCTGTTACCGAACCGAAATCAAGATACAGTTGCCGGTATTTCCCGCCATTGAAGGGAAACTTCGTCGTATAGACGGCTGTCCCTGAATAGTAGCGGATTTGCGGGTCCTCGCTTTTAGACCAGTCTTGCAGCGACTCGAATATTACCGGCTTTGACGGACCGCGATGTATCATGTCGGACTCAAATTTCACTGTCCATGGCATGGCAAGCTCTTCAACTACTTTCAGTTCAGGGAAGTTATCATCAAGAGTTTGTGCAGTTGGCGTTCCCTGCTTTCGGAAGATGATAAACGCGCTTCCTGTGGGGGCAAAATACAGGGGCACTGACGTAACATCGCCATTTTGTGCAAAAGCAGGCAACGGGCGGCGCAATCCGCTCACAGCATCCCACAGTTCGGGTTGCATGCCTTTGACGCGGAAAGTCGGCGTGATTTCAACCGGAGCAGCACTCTGATTCGAGAGGAAATAGATTTCGCTATCGCCTGTTGAACGGTGGGTAAACAGTATTGATTTATTGCTGTATGCGCAATCGGGGGCGACTTTCAGCGTTGTGAACACTTCGGTCAGCGATACATTATTAAATACCAACCCTTTACCGTACTGACGCTGTGTTGTCGGGGTATCGCCCCAGATTTTTTTCGCTAATTCCTGCACTTGCCGGTCGGCGGCGGGATAGTTTTGCAGACTT